>DWZK01000035.1 GCA_019117605.1 Candidatus Intestinimonas stercoravium
AGCGGGGGGATAGTGTGAAAGGGGGGCGGTGAGCCCCCACTTTCGCGTACAGTCAGGAACATTTTGACGTAAGTCAAAATGTCAGACAGCGTGTCAAAAAAGTCCATTTGGACTTTTTTGACACGCTGAGAAAACATCCCCGGCCATGGGCCGGGGATGTTTTCTATCTGTAGAGGGCGGTCAGCCGCACACGCCCTTCTTCACATGGACCAGGAAATCCTGCACGTTGGTGACGATGGTCTTCACGCTCAGACTGCCTCTGTCGCGGAGCTTGTTCACGGCGAACTCGGAGATATCCACAGAATAGAAGTACAGGGGCCGGACCTTCCCGCCCACCACCCGGTAGCTGGGGGTCATGTTGCCGGTGGCCACGGTGTGGAGCGTGGACGCCATACACACCACTGTAGTGGCCGTCCGCACCAGCGCCCGCATGGCGTCCTGTCCCTCGTAGACGTTGCCGTACACCTCAGGCAGGGGGCCGTCGTCCCGGACGGAGCCCACCAGCACGAAGGGGACCTCCTTCTTCACGCAGGAATAGATGATGCCGTCCTTCACCGCTCCGGAATCCACGAAAGCCCGGATAGAGCCCAGGCGGCGGACCTCGTTGATGGTGTCGATGTGGTTATAGTGGCCGTTGGGGACCCCTTTCTGGGTGTACACATCCTGTCCCAGCGCGGTCCCGCGGTAGCCCGCCTCCAGGTCGTGGGTAGCCAGGGCGTTCCCCGCCAGCACCCCGTGGACGAAGCCCCCCTCTACCAGGGCGGAGAACGCCGCTCTGGCGTCGGCGTCGAAGGAGCACGCGGGCCCCATCACCCAGAGGATGCGGCCATGCTCCCGCTCGTAGCGCAGCAGGTCGTAAAAGGAATCATAGTCGATGGAATAGGCGGTCTCCCGGCTGCGGCCCTGGCGGAAGGCGAAGGTCTCCCCCTCCTGGGGCCCCTCTCCGAAACCGTTGGGGTGGACGTAGATCCCTTCGGACCCGTCCTCTGTGCGGCCCATGACCACCAGGTCCCCCTGCTTCACATTGCGGAACTCCACGATAGACAGGGCCCCGTCCCTCCACACGGCCACACAGTCCATCCGGCTCTCCTCCGCCAGCCGCCAGGTCCCGCCGATGTGGAAATATTCTGGGAAGATGCTGGTGGCGTGATAGCCCGCCGGGACCACGCCGTCCCGCTCCGCAGGCGCCAGCCTGGCCTCCGGAGCTCCCTCCAATCCCAGGGCGGCGAAGTCTGGTGCGTGATATTCCGGCAGTACAAGACCCATGTCGATCTCTCCTCTCTTCTCTCTCACATACGTCCCTTCCGCTCTCTGATCCAGGCCGTCAGGGGACAGGGGGCCGCCAGGCCCGCAAGCGCCCACACGTCCGCTGCGCCGGAAGGAGCCCCCTCCCTCCCCATCGGATCGTCAGGGGGCCGTCCAGGAGCAGGCTCCCACCAGGGCCGCGCCCACCGACAGCATCGCCGGCGCCATGGAGACGCACCTCCACAGCCGGACCGGGGCATCAGATGGAACATGGATGGGACCTCCTTGCATGGTATGCTCCTATTATAGAGCATTTCCTTGGAAAGCGGAACCCCCGGCGGCAGGACTTTTGCGTCCTCCGGAAGATATCGTATATTTTGTGAACAAAGATGGGGTCTTTTGTAAACATTAGCACCCTCCGCTTGACAGTGCTGATCCTGGTGTTATAATAAAGTCGTTCCAAGAGGGAGGGCCCCAAGGGGCGCTCCAGAAGGGCAAAAGATAAGTACAGCGAATGGAGGAATGACTTATGTTGCCCAGCATTTTCAGCGAAGACCTGTTTGACGACATCTTTGACGATGACTTCATGCGTTTCCCCGCCTGGGGCAGCCGCGCACTATATGGCAAGCACGCCAAGAACCTGATGAAGACCGACGTGCGGGAGACCGATGACACCTATGAGGTGGACGTGGACCTGCCCGGTTTCAAGAAAGATGAGCTCAGCGTGGAGCTGAAGGACGGCTATCTGACCATCCAGGCCGCCAAGGGCCTGGACAAGGACGAGCAGGGCAAGAAGGGCCGGTACATCCGCCAGGAGCGGTACGCCGGGGCGTGCAGCCGGAGCTTCTATGTAGGCGAAGGCGTGGAGCCCGACCAGGTGTCCGCCAAGTATGAGGACGGCATCCTGAAGATCTCCCTGCCCAAGCAGGTGAAGAAGGAGCTGCCCAAGAAGTCCGCCATCGCCATCGGCTGATGCCGTGATATCGATCAAAAAGGGGCGTCCCCCGCTGGGGGACGCCCCTTTTTGGGCATCTCGGCTCTGCCCCGTCCGTCTCACCCCTCCGCGGGACGTCCTCCGCCCGGGGCGGGACGGGCCCCGCAGAGGAGGAAGACGAAGTTGGAGAGGGCCTCCCGCCGCTCCTCCGGATCCTCCGGCCAGGGCGCGTCCCCCTGGTGGTCTGCCAGGAGCACCGGGACTTCATAGTTATAGATGTCCCTGGATACGTCGAGAGCTCCGCCGTCCGCCGCCCGGCGGGGCCCGCCGTTTAGGATGATGCCCTTCACGTCCGGGATGGCCCGGAGCTCCTCCAGGGTGATATCGTGTGGATAGAGCGCGCTGTAGACCCCCAGGGCCCTGATCTCCCGGACCAGCCGGTCGTTCTCTTCGCTGCCCAGGTCCAGGACCAGGATCTTATCCTGCTTCATGGCGACTGCCTCCTGTCTCGCATCTTTCTCCGCCCGGTCATATGGTAAATGATAGCGCGTATCCGGTAAAGACGCAAGCCCCGATCGCGCCCGGACAGAGGGACGCCCGAAAAGAGGAGAGCCCGCGGAGCAGATGCTCCGCGGGCTCTCGGCTGTGGTATGTGATGGGATCAGATGCCCAGGACAACGCAGAGGGCGGTGGCGACGACCACGACCACCACAGGGATGAACACACTGCAGGCAAAGACATGCCGGTATGCGTTCTTGTGGTTGAGCCCCAGCACGCTGAACATGAGGAACAGGCCGGGGGAGTGGGGCAGGGTGTCCAGGCCGCCCGCGGCGATGGAGGTGAGGCGGTGGAGGATCTCCAGGTCGCACCCGGAGTTGAGGAAGGTGTCTGCCAGGGACTGGTACATGAGGCGCAGGCCGCCGGAAGAGGAGCCGGTGATGCCGGAGAAGACGCTGGTGGCGAAGACGCCCCGCACATAGGGGGCCATGTCCAGGCCCAGCACCCAGTCCACGATGTTCTGGAAAGCCTCGGAGTTCTGCACCACGGTGCCGAAGGCCAGCACGGCGGCCAGGCCGCCGATACCGGAGATGCCGCCGCCGAGGCCTTCGCCCAGCAGGGCCTTCCAGTCCTTGCCCTTGAATTTGGAGAGGTTCAGGATGTAGGTGAGGGCAGCGCCCAGCAGCATGGCGGAGGTGGCCAGCATATTGGAGTCGGAGACGAACTTGCCGCCGATGATGATGACGCAGAGCAGGACCACGATGGGCAGGAAGGCCTTCCAGGCAGGCGGGAGGACGCTGCGGTCCTTCACTTCGAACAGGGCGGGATCCACATTGTCGGGATAGGTCCAGACCTCCCCCCGCTCCACCGCCTTCTTCTTGGCCCAGGTGCAGTAGAGCATGCACAGGACGAACAGGGCGATGGCACAGACGATGCTGAACACAGGGGCTGCGGTCATCGTGGTCCCCAGGTACTCGGTGGGCACCACATTGGTGAGCTGGGGCGTGCCGGGCAGGGCGGTCATGGTATAGGTGGCGGAGCCCGTGATCAGGCAGGCCATGGTCAGGTGCCGTGGGAGGTTCGCCTCCTTGAACAGCAGGAACATGATGGGCGCCACGGCGTAGACCACCACGAACAGGCTCACGCCGCCGTAGGTGAGGACGGAGACGATGAGGATGGTGACCAGCATGATGTTCTTCCGGCCGAACCAGTCGATGAACTTATAGCCGATGGCGGTAGCGCAGCCGGACTCGTCCATGAGCTTGGCGTACAGGCTGGAGCAGGCGAAGAGCAGGAAATAGCTCATGTAGGCGCCGGTGTAGCCGGCCATGTAGTGGGTGGCGAAGCCCTCCCACAGGGGGATGCCGTTGCAGACGATGGCCACCAGCGCGGCGATCAGGGTCAGCGGGAGCGCGCCCAGTCCTTTGTAGGCGCCGAAGATCAGGATGGCGATGGCCAGGAGCAGACCGATGATACCGATCATAAGAAGATGCCCTCTCTTTCTAAATTAGGGTCGTCGGGAGCCGCTGCGGCTCAGACATGGTAGAGCGGATAGTCGAACAGGCTGCGGTCGAAGAGCGCCACGTTCTCCATGGACAGGGGCAGCTCTCCCCGCTCGATCTTGCTGACGATCTCCACCACCTTGTCGTTGAAGGGGGTGTCGATCCCGTACTTGTCGCCGGTCTGGCAGACGTAGCCGTTGATCATCTTCACCTCGGTGGGCTTGCCCTTTTCCAGGTCCTGGAGCATGCTGGCCTTGGCGGTGCGCATATCCGAGTACATGGTGAGGAACATCTCCTGGTCGGCCTCGAACATGGCCTGATCCACGATATCCAGGGTCTCGGGGGACTGCTCGTGGAGCAGGATGGGCAGCTGATAGCCCGCGGCCTCGCAGCAGCGCTTCACCTCGCGGCCCAGATAGCTCAGGCAGGCCCGGGCCACGTCGTTGTCCAGGACCTCGCCGAACGTGGCGCCGCAGGCGGCGGACATGCCGCTCATGCACGCATTGTTGATGAGCTTGCCCCAGCGGGACGCCATCAGGCTGTCCGAGACGGCAGTGGGCCCCATATAGCCCAGCACCTCGGCCACCTTCTTGATGCGGGGACCGATGGAGCCGTCCATCTCGCCGATCTCGAAGAGGTGGTCGTTCCGGGAGAGATCCTGGGTCAGCTCAGAGACGCCGGGGGAGAGGAAGGTGGCTCCCCAGAGGACGGTCCCGCCCACGGTCCGCCCCTCGCCCACGAAACTGGCCACATAGGGCTCGGGGACGCCGTTCTGCAGGGTGCACACTGTGCTCTCCGGGCCGAGGTGAGGCAGCAGGTGGGGCAGCACCACATCGTTGGCAGTCTGCTTGGTGAAGAGGAACACGATGTCGTAGATGCCCTCCATCTGCTCCGGGACGATCGCCTTCACCGGGACAGTCAGGTCTACCGTGCCCACGATGTGGGCCCCTTTCTCATTCAGCGCCCTGACATGCTCCGCATAGCTGTCGATCATCTCCACGTCGCAGCCGTTCTTGGTCATGTAAGCGCCCAGGACCGTCCCCATGGCGCCACAGCCTAAGATCGCAACTCTCATGATAAGATCCTCCTTGCAGTTTTTTGGACGTCCATGATATAGGCAATCCGTGTGCCAATTTTTCAGATCACAAGTTGGAGCGGATATTGCGTATCGATACATGTTTGGTATACTCTTTATAGACCATGGGCTGCCTATCAAGGAGGAGATAGCATGAACGAGGGACACTTTTTCGAGACTATACTGGACAACTTCACAGACGGTGTCTATATCTTGGATGACAAGGGCAACTATATCTTCGTCAACAGCGCATACCTCCAATCGCTGAACATGCCGAAGGACGTGCTGCTCCACTACAATGTACACGATTTCCTGGATACGGGCCAGATAGACGTCTGCATCTCGGATATCGTCTACCGGGAGAAACGGCAGGTGGTGATGTTCCAGGATGTGCTGGACACCCTGAGCTATGGACGGAAAGCGATACGCCAGATGGTGATATCTACCCCTATCTTCGATGAAGACGGCGAGATCCGCAACATCTTGGCCGTGGTGCGCCCATTAGACAAACTCAACAGCCTCTATTACCAGGCCAGCCAGAGCACCATGGTATCCGAATTCTCCGGCAGCCCTCCCAGTCCGGTGACCGGAGGAGGGATCGTGGCCGAGAGCAACGGGATGCGCGCCGTCCTGGCCACGGCCGCCACCGTGGCCGAGGTGGATTCCGCCGTCCTCATCACAGGGGAATCCGGCACCGGCAAGGAGGTGGTGGCCCAGTTCGTCCACGACTCCAGCCCGCGGCATGTCAAGCCGCTCGTGGTGATAAACTGCGCCTCTCTTCCGGAAAACCTCCTGGAAGCGGAACTTTTCGGCTATGAAAAGGGCGCGTTCACAGGGGCCGCCCCGGGAGGGAAAGCCGGCCTGTTCGAGGAGGCGGACGGGGGCACCCTGTTCCTGGACGAGATCAATTCCATGCCCATCAACCTGCAGGGGAAGGTGCTCCGCGCCATCGAGACCAAGACCATACAGCGGATCGGGGCCACCAAGGTGAAAAAGGTGGATTTCCGCCTGCTCTCCGCCACGAACGAGGACCTGGAGCGGCTGGTGGAGGAGAAGCGCTTCCGCCCCGACCTCTACTACCGGCTCGCGGTCATCCCCATCCGCATCCCCCCTCTTCGCGAGCGGAAAGCGGACATCATCCCCCTTGCGCAGCATTTTCTGAACTATTTTTGCGAAAAGTATGCCAAAGACAAGGTGTTCACCCAACAGACCCTGAACGTGATCCACGCTTACGACTGGCCGGGCAATGTGAGAGAGCTGAAGAATTTCATCGAGCGCTCTGTGGTCATGAGCATGGGCAGGCAGATCGAGGTCCTGGACGTCTCCTCCTTCATCGACCCGGTCCCCCCGCCCTCCTCCAGTCCGGTGTCGGGGAGACAGGCCTACGCCCCGGCGATAGATGCGCAATATGAGCAGATGTTGACCTCCGGAGTCTCTCTGGAGCAGTATCTGGAGCGGTGTGAGCGGGAGTATGTGGGCTATGCCCTGCGCAAATTCCAAAACTCCTACAAGGCCGCGGACGCGCTTAAGACCAGTCAGTCCTCCATCATGCGGAGAAAGAAAAAATATTTTTTGTAGGCCGGCCGCACAGGGCCCCTCCCCCTCCCGATCGGAGAAGATATCAAGTCGAAGTCGGTTCCGTACGGAACCGATCCCGACTTAAAATTCATTTGTGACTTTACAAGCCGGCCAGGTCTCCGCCTGGGAGCACTAAAAATATGTGTTGCCTTTTGGCACGCCGTTTGCTCCTGGTATAGGTCGTACCCCCTCATCGCTACCATCAGAAAGGAGATCTGGAACATGTCTGACCTGAGCAAGAAGAGAGTGATCACTGCGGCGCTGTGCGGATCGTGGCCCACCAAGGATATGAACCCTGCGGTGCCGTATACCCCTGAGGAGATCGCGGAGGAGGCATACGCATGCTGGAAGGCGGGCGCGGCCATCGTGCATGTGCATGTGCGGAACGCGGACGGCAGCCCGTCCACGGACTTCGGCCTGTACAAAGAGACGGTGGACCGCATCCGGGCCCACAAGGACTGCGACGTATGCATCAACATCACCAGCTCCGGGTCCGTGGACTTCGGCGACGAGGAGCGGATCTACCCGCTCCAGCAGCTGCTCCCCGAGCTGGCCTCCTATGACGCGGGCACCCTGAACTGGCAGCACCGCACGGTGTTCATGAACCCGCCCTCCTTCCTGGAGAAGCTGGGCTATGCCCTCCAGGAGAGCGACATCAAGCCGGAGATCGAGATCTTCGACGCGGGCATGGTGTACAACACCATCTACTACATGAAGAAAGGGGTGCTGAAGGCGCCGTGCCACTATCAGATCGTGCTGGGGTGCGCCGGCGGGATGACCAGCACGGTGGAGAACCTGGTCTATCTGAAGAACATCCTGCCCGAGGGGTCCACATGGGCGGCCTGCGGGATCTCGTCGGGGCACCTGCCCATCATGATGGCGACGATCGCCATGGGCGGCCATCTGCGGGTGGGGCTGGAGGACAACCTGTACATGTCCCGCGGGGTGCTGGCCAAGTCCAACGCCCAGCTGGTGGAGCGGGCGGTGAAGCTGCTGGAGATCAACGGTCTGGAGCCCGCCACCCCCGACGAGGCCCGTGAGATCTACGGCCTGACCCGGAAGGTGTTCTGAGGATGAAGGGCCATACGATCGGAGAACTGCGGATCGGGCAGAGCGCGTCCTTCACGAAGACGATCAGCGAGCACGACGTATACACCTTCGCCGGGGTGACGGGGGACCTGAACCCCGCCCACATCGATGAGGTATACGCGAAGGGGACCCAGTTCCGCGGGCGCATCGCCCACGGGATGCTCTCCGCGGGCCTGATCTCCGCGGTCATCGGCATGCAGCTGCCCGGGCCGGGGACCATCTATGTGGGGCAGGAGCTGTCCTTCCGCGCCCCGGTCCGCATCGGGGACACCATCACCGCCACCGTCACGGTGGAGCAGCTGGACCCCG
>DWZK01000036.1 GCA_019117605.1 Candidatus Intestinimonas stercoravium
GGGCCACGCCCTGGTGGCCGCCATGCAGACCCACTCCGCCCCGGTGCAGAAGATCACCATTATCCCCCGCACCTCCGGGGCGCTGGGCTATACCCTCCAGGTGGACGACGGGGACCACTTCCTCATGAGCAAGGACGAGCTTTTGAACAAGATCGCCACCTACACCGGCGGCCGGGCCGCCGAGGAGCTGGTGTTCCACTCCGTCACCACGGGGGCCTCCAACGACATCGAGCAGGCCACCAAGCTGGCCCGGTCCATGATCTCCCGCTTCGGCATGAGCGACGAGTTCGGCTTTGTGGCCTTTGAGACGGTGAGCAATCAGTATCTGGGCGGGGACGCCTCCCTGGCCTGCTCCCCGGAGACCCAGGCCCGCATGGACCAGAAGGTCACCCAGCTGGTGGAGGAGCAGCACCAGAAGGCCCTGAACATTTTAAAGGAGAACGAGGGCAAGCTCCACGAGCTGGCCGACTACCTGTATCAGCACGAGACCATCACCGGCCAGGAGTTTATGGACATCCTGGAGCGGAAGGCCCTGCCGGAGCAGGAATAAGTGAAACCAAAAAACGCACGCCTCTGAGGGAACTCAGAGGCGTGCGTTTTGTCTGTTAACCGGTTTTACTCGGCGGCGGCCACGAGCTGGACCTCCACCGGGGCGTTGCCGGGGAGGGTGGCCAGGCCGATGGCGGCCCGAGCGCCGATGCCCGCGTCCCCCAGCTGCTCATACAGCCAGCCCGAGACGATATCCCCCACCTTGGCGTGGGTGGTGTAGTCCTCGGTGGCGTTGAGATAGACGGTGAGGGACAGGATCTGTACGATCTTCTCCCCCTCGCCCAGGGTGTTCTGGGCGGCGGTGAGGGCGTTGGAGGCGGCCTGGATCACCGCGTCCCGGTAGTCGTCCAGGGGGCGGTCCGGGCTGATCTTGCCGGACATGAGGAGCACCCCGTCCTTCCGGGGGGTCATGCCGGCGGTGAAGATGAGATTGCCGTAGCGGACGGCGGGCTTGTACTTGCCCTGGGGGATGGGATTCTTGCTCATACGCGGTACCTCTCAATCATAGTGATGATCCGGTCCACGGCCGCCTCGGCGGCCTTCCGGTCCTGGGAGAAATTGATGCGGAAGCTGTCGGTGAACTGTGGGCCGAACTCGGTGCCCGGGGTGACGGTGACGTCGGCGTGGGCCCGGAGGATTTTCACAAAGTCCTCGCCGGAGACGGCCAGGGGGGGCAGCTTGGGGAACAGGTAGCTCCCCGCCTCGGTGGTGCGGGCGGTGACGCCGGGGCAGGCGAGGAATTTGGAGAGCAGGGAGTCCCGGATGGCCTGGTGGTCGGCCACCCGCTGCTCCATCCAGCCCTGGGGCTCGGCGAACCAGGAGGCGAACACCGCCTGGCAGTAGCCGGGGGCGCGGAGGGAGACGATGGCCTGAAGCTTCTCCATGCGCTCAATGATGGCGGCGGAGCCGAAGGCCACGCCCAGGCGGTAGCCGCTCAGAGACTCGGTCTTGGAGGGGCCGATGATGGTCACCAGGTTGTCGGGCCGCTCAGGCTGGGCGCACAGATGGGTGTAGGTCCGGCCGTCAAACACCTGGCGGGAGTAGAGCTCGTCCACGATGAGGGTGGCCCCGTACTCCTTGGCCAGAGAGGCGATCTTGACGATCTCCTCCCGGGAGTAGATCACGCCGGTGGGGTTGTTGGGGTTGGAGAACAGGAACAGCTTGACCCCGCTCTGGAAGGCCTGCTCCAGTTCGGACAGGTCCAGACCGGCTTTCCCCTGGTCCTGAGCGCCGAAATAGTCCATCTGGATGGGGCACAGCTCGCCCCCGAAGAACTCCACCAGCTTCCGGTTGGCGAAGTAGTCGGGCTCCACGATGGCCACCTTGTCCCCGGGGACCATGTTGGCGCCGATGGCCAGGAACAGGGCGCCCTGGGTGCCGGGGGTGAGGATGATGTTCTGGTCCGGGTCGATGGTCGCCCCGGTGAAGGCGGAGATCTTACGGGCCAGATCCTCCCGGGTGCTCTTGCCGCCCCGGTACTCGGTGTAGGCCTGGTGGCCCCCGATCTTCTCCACGCCGGCCACGAAATCAGCCAGAGTGCCCGGGATGGGGGGGTGGGCGTCCACGTCCCCGTGGGAGAAGTCCACCGGGGTGCCCTCCAGCTTCTCGCCCCGCAGCTCCAGCGCCGCCGCCTTCTGGCGGCCCTCCTGGCCCGGGGCGTTGTCACAGCCCAGCTTCGCGAATTTTTCCAGCAGCGTATCCATGCCGTTCCGCTCCTTTCCTGTGTTTGATTCGGACGGTCAAAACGTCCGGTTCTGGTTCCTTTCTACTATACCACAGAGAGGCGGTCACGTCCAATTCCCATTTCTTTATCTTGTGTTATTAAAATATTTATACCTCTGAAGCTCTGCCTCGTGACTTTTTTCAGAATCCGCGGTAAAATGAAGAAAACCCGGAGAGGAGTACCCCCATGCTGATGCTCAAAGAGATGGAATATGTCTACGCGGTGTATGAGGAACAGAGTTTTTCCAAGGCCGCCCGGAAGCTCTATCTGTCCCAGCCCGCCCTGAGCGCGGCGGTGCGCCGGGCGGAGGCGGAGATCCACACCCCTATCTTCGACCGCAGCACCAACCCCATCCGCCTGACGGCGGCGGGGAGCTACTACATCGACGCGGTCAAGCGCATTCTGGACATCCGGCAGGAGATGGAGTCCTACTTCGACGCCCTGGCCGGGGAGTGCCAGGGGGCGGTCAAGGTGGGGGCGGCCTCCTTCTTCTGCGCCCATGTGCTGCCTGATATCGCGGAGGAGTTTCAGCGTCAGTACCCTGCCTGGCGGGCCAGCATGCTGGAGGTGAACGCCCCCGACCTGTACCCCTGCCTCCAGTCCGGCACCATCGACCTGAGCCTGAGCGTGGAGGCGGCCGACCCCCACCTGTTCCACTCCACCGTCTGGCATGAGGAACAGATTCTCCTGGCCGTCCCCGCCGCCTTTTCGGTGAACCGGGGGCTGGAGGAGTTCCAGCTCACCGCCGCCCAGGTGCGGGAGGGGGCCCATCTCCAGGAAAATTTCCCGGCGGTGGACCTGTCCCGCTTTGCCCAGGAGCCCTTCCTGCTGCTCAAGCAGGGGAACGACCTGAACCAGCGGGCGTACAAGCTGTGCCGGAACGCGGGCTTCCTCCCCAAAATCGTCCTGGAGCTGGACCAGCTGCTCACCGCCTGCTGCATCGCCCGGGACGGCAAGGGGTGCACCTTCCTGCGGGACGGCATGGCCCGGTTCCTGGAGGACGGCGGCCGGCTGGTCTACTACAAGCTGGGGGACCCCGCCGCCCACCGGCCGGTGATGCTGGCCTGGC
>DWZK01000037.1 GCA_019117605.1 Candidatus Intestinimonas stercoravium
GTCGCCGGCGGCGATCCGCAGCAGAGAGCCGTACTGCTCGCTGACGGTGTGCAGCTTCAGGTCCTCCACCAGCAGCTTCTTCAGGGGGCGCTTGGCCAGGTTGGACATGATGGTCCGGTTCTCGTACGGCATGGTCTTCAGCATACGGGCGATCTCCCAGGCGCGGGCCATGACCTGATCCTTGGAGACGACCTCGCTCACCATGCCCCAGTCCAGCATCTGCTGGGCGGTCCACTGGCGGGCGGTCATCATGTAGTAGTTGCCGCGCTTGGTGCCGAAGTAGTGCTGCGCCATCAGGCCCATACCGTCGCCGGGCACCAGACCGCCGTGGGCGTGGGGCACCTCCATCCAGGTGTCATCAGAGGCGATGGTGATGTCGCACAGCATGGCCGAATCCCAGTGGAAGCCCGGGCCCGGGATCGCGCCGATGGTGGGCACGTCCAGGTCGAAGATCATGTTCTTGATCAGGTTGGTGTCATCGAAGTACTGATGCTGGAACCGCTCGGTGGGCAGCTTGGAGTAGGTGTCCCAGCCGTTGGGGTCGGACTCGGTCATCCAGCTGTCGCCGATATGGGTGAAGATGATGATCTCGTTCTTGAAGTCCAGAGACAGGATCCGGACCAGCTGGCTGATCGCCCGGTGGGACATGCCGCTGTGCTGCATGGGGCCGTCCAGGGTCTTCCAGGTCACCTGGAGGATGCCGTCCTCACGATAGAGATCGGCGAAATCCTTGAACCACTCTTTGTACTCTTCCAGCTGGGGCAGCTTGACGTAATCAGCTAAAGGCGTTCCCATGATAAAATACCTCCCAAAAATTAAATACGATTTGCGATTGGAACGAAGCGCTTGTCTTTGACATATGACATACCTCGGACCGAGGTCTTGTCCATTTGGATGCCGGCGGGGCCGGTCTCTCAGTAGAGGATGATGGCCAGGATGACCGCAAGCAGTCCGGCCAGCAGGTTGACCAGCACGGACATCATGAACTGCTGGAAGTAGCCGTCTTTATAGGAGAGCTTGAACACGGACAGCTGGAAAGCGATGGCGCCGTTGTGGGGCAGTGAGTCGAAGCCGCTGCCCGCGATGGAGGCGATCCGGTGGAGGGCCCCCAGGTTGATAGTGGGGTCGCTGAGGATCGTACTGCCGAAGTTCTCCATGAACAGGGTCACGCCGCCGGTGCCGTTGGCGGTCATGCCGGCCAGCAGGTTCACCGCCACGAAAGTGAGCAGGTAGGGGTCCATATCCATGGACAGCACCTGCTCCACCAGCCAGCTGAACACGGGAGTGGCCTGCACCGCAGTGCCGTAGCCCACGACGATGGAGATGAACACCACCGGGATCAGAGACCCCTGGATGCCCCGCACACAGGTCTCGAAGGGATGGGCCAGGTACTTCGTGCCCACCAGCAGGAAGAGCAGCAGGATGGAGAGCACCTGGGCATAAGTAGTGGCCTGGATGGCCGCGATGCCCATGGCCTGGAACAGCAGGCTCAGGCCGATGATGGCGGCCACGCAGATATAGCCCTTCCAGGCGGGGGGCAGAGACGCCTCGTCCTGGTCGTTCTTGGGGTCATCGTCATAGGTCACGAACCCCTCCCCCTTCGCCTTCAGGCGGCGGGTCAGGAAGATCAGATAGCCGACGATGAACGCCACGGAGAACGCGGTGCAGATCAGGCTGATGACGGGACCGGCCATGGTGGTGGTCCCCAGATAGGTCGTCGGCGCGATGTTCAATGCGTTGGGCATCCCGATCAGGGTGCCGTAGGCCACAGAGCCGGCGCCGGCGGACATGGCGGCAAGCGCCACCTTCCGGGACATGTTCAGTTTCTTCAGCACGGGCAGGGAGATGGCCAGGACGGCATACTGGTAAGAGGCCACACCAGCGGCCATCATCAGGCAGGTGATGACGAACAGGGCCACGGCGATCCACTTCTCACCGAAGACCTTGATCATATGCGTGGCCATGGCGGAGCCAAGGCCGCTCTCCATCAGACAGAAGCCGAAGGCGCCGCCGATGGTGTAGAGCAGGAAGAACTGCTGGAACATATTGCCCACCGAGGGCAGGAACGTGGTGAAGATGGAGGTCAGGCCGTCCGGCGTGCACAGGCACACCAGCGTGGTGCACGCGAACACGGTCAGGAACAGGTTGACGCCCCGGAAGCTCAGGATGAAGAAGAGCGCGAAGGCGATGACCACCACTACCAGAGAGATCATAACATTCGTAGGCATGGGAAACTTCCTCCCTTGATCATGCTTTCAGACGATCACAGATTTTTTGGGGGACAGCAGGTAGAGATACGGGTCACTCCGCCTTGAAGATACCGGCGGCGCCCATGCCGCCGGCGATGCACATGGTCACCAGGGCATACTTGCCGCCGGTGCGGCGCAGCTCAGAGATGGCCTTGCAGGACAGGACCGCGCCGGTGGCGCCCAGCGGATGTCCCAGAGCCATAGCGCCGCCGTTGGGGTTGACCTTCGCGGGGTCCAGGCCCAGCTCCTTGATGCAGGGGCTCACTTGGGCGGCGAAGGCCTCGTTGAGCTCGATGACATCCATATCGTCCACGGTGAGGCCGGTGTACTCCATCACCTTGGGCACAGCGTAGATGGGACCCAGGCCCATATAGGCGGGATCCAGGCCTCCCACGGCGAAGCCCAGGAAGGAGGCCAGGGGCTCGATGCCCAGCTCAGCGGCCTTGTCTCGGCTCATGAGCACCAGGAAGGCGGCGCCGTCGCTGGTCTGGGAGGAGGTGGCGGCGGTGACCCGGCCGTTCTCCTTGAAGCAGGGCTTCATGGCCGCCATCTTCTCCAGGGTGGTGTCCCGGCGGATGCCCTGATCCTTGTCGAAGACGATCTCATTGCCCTCAGCGTCCACGCCGGGCAGGGGGACGATCTGCTCGTCGAACCAGCCGGCATCCTGGGCGCGGGCCGCCTTGCGGTGGCTCTCCAGAGCCAGCTGGTCCATCTCCTCCCGGGTGACGTTGTACTGCTCCGCCACGTTCTCAGCGGTCTCGCCGTTGGAGATGTACTGGGCGGGGTCGTGCTCCACCAGCCAGGGGTCCCGGTCGCCGCTGCGGTCCAGGGTCATGGGCAGGGCGGTCATGGACTCGATGCCGCCGGCCACCACGCAGTCGGCCTGGCCGGCCTCGATCTCCCAGGCGGCCAGGGCCACAGCCTGGAGGGAGGAGGCGCAGAACCGGTCCACGGTGAGGCCGCAGGCGGTATAGGGCAGGCCGGCCCGGGCGGCCACCAGACGGGCGGGGTTCAGGCCCTGCTTGGCCTCGGGGATGGCGCAGCCCAGGATCACGTCCTCCACCAGGGCGGGATCCAACTGGGGGAGCTTCTCCATCACGCCCTTGAGGACCAGTCCGCCCATGTCGATGGGGTGCATCTCCCGCAGGGCGCCCTTCTTGCCGGACTTGGCCACAGCGGAGCGGCCATAAGCCACGACTACCGTTTTGCTCAGAGGTCTTGCCATATCAATCATTCCTCCATTTCTTTCAGATCAGGGGCCACGATGAGCGTGGGCTCCACCGCTGCCTGGATCTCCTCCACCGTGTGGCCCTTCCGGATCTCGGAGAGGACCAGGCCCTCCTTGGTCACGTCGATCACGCACCGCTCGGTGACGATGTGGTCCACGCATTTCACGGCGGTCAGCGGGAAGGAGCACCGCTCCACGATCTTGGGGGCGCCGTCCTTGGCGGTCAGCTCCATGGCCACGATGACCTGGCGGGCGCCGTTGCACAGGTCCATGGCGCCGCCCATACCGAAGGCCCGGCCGGGGGTGGCCCAGTTGGCCAGATCGCCGGCGGCGGAGACCTGGAGGGCCCCCAGCACAGTGGCGGCCAGCCGGCCGCAGCGGATGACGCCGAAGGACATGGCCACATCGAAGGCGCTGCTCCCCGGCACGGGGACGAAGTTGATGCCGCCGGCGTTGGCGTACCGCTCGGTGACCATCAGGCCCTCGGCCTTGGGGCCGATGCCGATGAAGCCGTTTTCACTCTGAAACAGCACCCCGTCCACGGCGTAGCTGCCGCACAGGCTGGGGATGCCGATGCCCAGGTTGACCACGTCGCCGGGCTGGAAGTAGGCCGCGGCCCGCTTGGCGATAAAGTTTCTGTTGTCCATCATGGCTCTCCCCTCCTCACGCCAGAATCATATCCACGAACATGCCGGGCACCTTGACCTCGTCGGGGCCCATCTCCCCCAGGTCGCAGAGGTGGTCGCACTCCACGATGGACAGGTCGGCGCAGGTAGCGATGACGGGATGGGAGGCGTGGCCGCTGCTGCCGGAGTAGGTCAGGTTGCCATAGGGGTCGGCCCGGCGGCAGCGGGTGATGGCGATGTCGGCGTGGAGGGCGGTCTCCAGCAGATAGCGCTCGCCGTTGACCTCGATGACCTGCTTGCCCTCCTCCACCACGGTGCCGATGCCGGTCTTGGTGAGGACGCCGCCCAGGCCCATGCCGCCGCAGCGGATGCGCTCGATGAAGGTGCCCATGGGGTCGAACTCCACCTTCAGCGCGCCGGACTGGATGCGCTGGTTGGTCAGGGGGTTGGTGCCCACGTGGGTGGTGATCATGGCGTCCACCCGGCCGTTCTGGAGCAGCAGGCTCACCCCGTGGTTCGGATCGCTGGAGTCGATGGAATACACCGTCAGGTGCTTCGCCCCGCTCTCCAGCACGCAGTCGATGAGCCGGTCGGGCATGTACTGGTTGGTCTGGCCGCCGATGGCCAGAATCTGCCCGTCCTTAAACTGGGCGATGATCTCTTCTCTTTTGCGGACTTTGCTCAGTTCCATTCAGTTCGTTCCTCCTTGGCGGGACTTTGGTTTGAGAAAACGGGAGAGCACCAGACCCACCACAGCCAGCACAGCGGCGGTGAGGAAGGCACCCGAGTAGCTGCCCCCAGCCGCGTTTTTGAACTGCACGGCCATCACCGGGCCGATGAGGCTGGCCAGGCCGAACACCAGGTACATGACGCCGTAGTTCTCCGTGATATACCGGGGGCCGAACACCTGGGCGGTGAGCGGAGTGAGCACCGAGGCGAACCCACCGTAGCAGGAGGCGGCCAGCGCCATGGCACACACCGCGATGGCGGTGTTCCCCACGAAAGCCAGCACCAGCATGGAGAGGATACACAGCACGAACACCACCAGCGTCGTGTTGGAGATCCCCAGCTTGTCCGACAGGCTGCCCCACAGGAAGCGCCCGGCCATATTGCAGGCGGCGAACACGCTCACGAAGAGGGCGGCGCTGGCGGCGGGGAAGCCATAGGCCTGCTGGAGGATGGGAGACGCCTGGCTGATGACGATGACGCCGGCCACCAGGCCGCAGGTGAATACGACCACCATCTGATAGAAGGCAGCGGTGCGCACCATCTGTCCCCTGTTCAGATCCCGGGCGTCCCCGGCGGGACCGGCGGCGGTCTTCTTCCCCATGGCCTCCTGGAAGCCCTCGGGCGGCTCCCGCAGGAACAGGGATCCGGCCAGCACCACCACCAGGAAGACCACGCCCAGGAAGCGGAAGGCGGCGCTCAGGGAGAACGCGTCGGTGAGGCTCACGGCGATGGGCGCCCACAGGATGGCGCCGGAGCCGTAAGCGGCGGTGCCCAGGCCGGAGGCCATGCCGCTGCGGTCGGGGAACAGCCGGACCACATAGGCCATCATACTGGGATAGATGAAGCCCACCCCCAGGCCGGAGAGGATGCCGTAGAAGAGGTAAAGCTGCCAGAGCTCGCCCATCATGCTGGTGAGGATCAGTCCGCCGCCGAAGAGCACCGCCCCCAGCATGATGCACCGTCGAGTCTTCAGGCGCCGGATCAGGGACGCGAAGAGCAGGGGCGCCATGGTGGAGCACAGCACAGTGATGGTGTAGGCCAGGGAGACCTGGCTGTCCGGCCAGCCGTAGGCCGCCACGATGGGAGACTGGAGCACGCTCCAGGCGTAACCGAAGCCGGCACAGACGCAGATGACGAGACTGGCTATCATGCACAGCCAGCGGGCCTTCTGAAAGCCGGCTGCAGTGGAAGAGGTGGAAAAGGTCGTCGTGCTCGATCTCAAGGGATCACTCCTAACATTTTGGTATGGTGCGGATGCTCACAGCTTATGGTGGAGCTTGAGCAGTTCGATGAGCATCTGATCCCGGTAGGCGGCGCACTCCTCGTTGGTGTGGCCGATGTAGTCAGGGAAGTTCTTCATCTCCTGGTCCACCCCGGGCTGCGCCACCTCGCTCCAGTTGTCAGGCTGGTGGGTCCAGGAGGCCATATCTTCCAGCCAGCGGTCGCCGGAGTTGCCCAGCATCTGGACCATCCCGGTGAGGCCGCCGGGGTTGCCCAGCTGCATGATCATGTTGTGGCCGAAGATCGCCCACCGGAGGCCGGGGCCGTAGACCAGGGCCTTGTCCACGTCTTCCACGGAGCACACGCCCCGTATGACCAGATCCTGGACCTCCCGGTACAGGGCCAGCTGGAGTCGGTTGGCGATAAAGCCGGGGCACTCCTTCCGCAGGAGGACGGCCTCCTTGCCGATGGACTGATAGAAGTCATAGGCCAGCTGGAGGAGCTCCGGATCGGTCTTGCCGCCGGAGGTCAGCTCCACCAGGGGGATCAGATGGGGGGGATTGTAGGGGTGGGCGCCCACGCAGCGCTCAGGGTGGGCGGCCTTGGCGGCGATGTCGGAGATCAGCAGGCCGGAGGTGCTGCTGGCATACAGCGCTTCAGGAGAGGCGTACTGCTCCGCCTGGGCGAGGATGCTCTGCTTGATCTCCAGGCGCTCGGGACCGCTCTCCTGGATGAACTGGGCGTCCTTCACCGCCTCCTCCATGGAGGTGGTCAGATGGATGTTCGCCACGATCTCAGCCCGCCGCTCGGAGGTGATGGCGTTGAAGTGCTCCAGGGCATCCAGACTCTTGTGCATCTGGCCCTCGCTCTTTTTGAGCTGCTCGTCGTTGATGTCGTAGAGAGCTACCTGCAGTCCCCGCATGGCGAACTGGATGGCCCAGCTGGAGCCGATGACGCCTCCGCCCACGCAGGCGATACGCTTGATATCGTTCACTTTCATGGCACTTATCTCCTTTTGCGATACGCATTGGTCCCGGCGGAGCGGTGTGCCCGTCCCACTCGGGATATAGGAAACCGCCAGGCGTGCTCATCGCGTCTGGCGGCTTCTTGATGGGTGCTCCCTCAGAGGGAGCGGCTTGCAAAGCCGCTGAAAATGATCAGTGGGAAAAGTTGATCATAGGAGGAAGATCAGTCTTTGTGATAGCGCAGAACAGTGGCCGTGCGTACCATCTCGTCCCAGTTGGAGAACTGGGTGCTCTCCTTTACAAAGGCGTCCAACAGGAGCGGCGCATAGACCAGGGTCTGCGCCTTCCAATTGAGGATCACCGCGCTGGAGAAGCGGAATCCATCAAAATCATCGAAGCGGGTGTGCTGCTGCATGAACTCATCGGTGAAGATATCCTCCAGCAGCTTCATCAGCTCCGGAGCATCGTCCAGATGGACGTAGCCCTGCTCATCGATCGCCGTCCGGTCCATAGAACTTCGCAGCCTCTTTCTCAACGTAAGCGCGCCAAGCGGGGGCGTCCTCTTCCATGCGGTGGCGGATCCAGGGCATCAGCTCAGGCTGGCCGACCACGGCCTCCTTGCGGACGACGGTCATGTACAGAGAGCCCTCTCCCGGGGGGCACCCCTGGAGGAAGAAGGCGTTGGGGTGATCCTTCAGGTGCTTGCGGGTACAGTTGCCGTGGAGGATGATCTTCTCGTCGGGGGTATCAGGAGAAAGGGTGTTCCGGCCGCCGGCTACGATCACCATGTCCTTGTTCTCGTCGTAGATGCCGATAGCCTTCAGGGTCTCCATGTTCAGGGTCAGCAGGGCCTGGCAGCTGGAGCAGGCTCCTTCGCAGTGGACCTCATACTCGGGCCAGCGGTTGCGGATGTCCTCCAGATAGGGGACCCACATCTTCTTGTAGCAGTCGGCCACCTTGTCGCCGACCACCTCGATGTCCTCCTCATTGGTGGTGCCCAGGCCCACCTCGTCGGCCACGCGGAAGTAATCCACGCCCTCGGGGTCGATGCCGGTCAGTTCGCAGGCGATCCGGTCCAGAGCCACGGGATCCTTGGAGCCCATGACGCAGTCCAGCTCGATGGGAGTGGGGGTGTGGGGGGAGTAGCCGCTGGCCGCGTTCATCACATCCATGATGTTGAGGTCGGGACGGCAGACGCTCCAGACATCCATCATGGCCATGGTCAGGTTCTGCTGGTGCATGGTGGTGTGGACCTGGTCCTGTACCACGCCCTTGATGTTCTTCAGTGCGCCGGAGAACACCATGCTGGCGTGGGCCTTCAGGATAGGCAGATTGATGATGTGCTCGGCCTCCAGCAGGAGCTTGGGCAGCTTGACATGGGAGATGTTGGAGCGGTAGCCCCGCACGGCCACATTGATAAGGTCCTTCTCCCGTTTGATATCGTAGAGCTCTACTCCCTCTTCTTCGGCCATCTTGGTGATGCCGCAGGCCTCGAAGCACTCGATCGTATCGCAGCCCACAGCGGCGGACTCGGCGATGACGATGCGCTTCGGATTGGCCTTCCGGACCTCACGGATCACGGCGCGGACCGTCTCAGGGTGAGTGCAGACCGCGAACTCAGGGGGAGCCGCATGACCGGCGTTGGGCTTGAGCACCACGGTGGTACCGGGCTTGATCAGGTTGGTGACGCCGCCCAGCATGTCAAAGACGCGGGTAACGTTCTCCTGCACGTCCTTGCCATGAGCCAGCGCCACGACAGACTTCTTGCTCATAGTCTTACCTCCTTCTATACTACAGCCGCTTACTGCTTGTGAGCGGCCATGTAATCCTGGTCATACTTGTGATCCTGGATCGCCAGGATCAGGAACAGAGAGATCAGTGCCAGCACGGCGAACACGATATAGGCCGCGCTCAGGCTGTTGGTCAGGCCGAGAACGAAGCCGTTCACGGCGAAATTGAGCATGTAGATGATGCTGGTGAGGGGGAACACCACGCTGTTGACTTTGGCGTAGCCCACCCGGCCGAAGACCGAGCCGGGGATGGAGTTCATGAGGTTGGGGGCCGCGGCGCCCAGGAAGCCGATGATCAGCAGGGAGAGCCACACCAGGGGCATGACGCCGCTGACATTGCACAGCATGGCGATGATGTAGAGCACACAGGTCAGGACGCCCGCTTTCTTGATGCCGGCGCTCACCACGATCTTGCCGAAGATCACGGAACCGATGATGCCGATCACCGCGATGGCGCTCATGACGCCAGTGGCCAGATCCTGCTCCATGCCCAGTTCCATGTTGCGGGATACCATCTGGCTCATGATGCCCATCTGTGCCAGCATCAGAAGGCCGGTAGAGAACACACACAGCCAGGTCTCCTTGGTGCGCAGCAGCTTTCCGGTGGTCCAGCCGATGCTGTCCATCTCCGGGGGCGCAGAGGAGTAGTTGGCCTCGAACTCCGCTTTGTCCACGTTGTCAGGATACAGGCCCCGCTCCTTGGGGGTATTGCGCAGCAGGACCGCGCCGATCACGCCCACGATCACGGCGGCGCCGCCGCAGATGATGGAGCTGGTGGCGATGCCCACACTGCCTACCAGCACCGTGAGCAGGGGGACGAAGAGCATGGTCCCGAAGTTGGAGCCCATAGCCACCACGCTCATGGCCTGTCCCTGTTTCTTGGGGAACCACATGGCCACCAGCGTGCCCACGCCCACGAAGGAGCCGGCGCTCAGGCCGCCGCCCACGCAGCACATGGCGATGAGGTACATAGGTACGTTCACGGCATTGCCGGTGGCGATATGGCCCAGGCCCGCCAGGATCAGGCAGCCGGCGGCCACCATCCGGGGGCCGATCCGCTGGTTGAGCTGGCCGGCCACGATGGCCACCAGCACGCCCACGATACCAGCGATGGAGTTCATGTTCAGGATGACGCTGCGGTCTACGCCCAGCCGCTCTGCGACCGCCGGAGCGATGACATTGGTGCCGTCTGCGAAGAAGCCTCCGTTACTGAAAAAGACCAGCAGGCCGAAGATCAGCAGCAGCCAGCCCCAGGCGCCAAATCCTCTCTTTTTCTGTTCCATATGTATTGCTTCCTCCCGATCGGAGCGGTATCCCGCCCCATTTCATTAAGACTCGAGATGTTCTGACTATTCCTTCTTCCTATGCTCTGCCTGACGTTCCGGAGCGCCCTGAAGCGGTTTTTAGTATAACCTTTACAAGCGGTCTTGAAAAATATATAATGTTTACAGCGGTATAAACAACTCATATATTTACCGGGAGGGAAGTTGGCATGGAACTTTCACAGCTGCGCTACTTCATCGCCGTGGCCGAGATGGGCAATATGTCCAAGGCGGCGGACGCCTTGTTCGTATCTCAGCCCAACTTGAGCACCAGCATCTCCCGTTTGGAGGAGGAGATCGGTGTCCCGCTGTTCGACCGGCGCCGCGGGAAGATCGCCCTGAACCAGAACGGAGCGCGGCTGCTCGAGAGCGTCAAAGAGTCGATAGACATCCTGGACACCGGCATCCAGATGGTGCGCGATCAGTACAGGGGGCAGGCCGCCCCCCTCTCTCTGGCCTGTATGACCGACGATACGGACATGCTGGAGCGCTTCGTTCTGGAGAACCCCGACATCAACCTGGTCCAGAAGCGGGTGGACCTCCCCGACCTCACCGCCCTGCTGGAGCGGGACGAGGTGGACCTGGCCCTGTCCGTCCTCCCTCCCCTTTCGGAGACGATCGCCTACGAGCGGATCTATACCTGCCGTTTCGTCCTGTTGGTGAATCGCAGTTCCCCCCTGGCCTCCGAGCCCGCGATCTCACGAAAGCAGATGTCCACACAGCACCTGGCCATCGACGGCTCCCGGGTCAATAAGCAGACCTTCTATGCGGCGGAGACCAGCAAATTCGGTATGACGCCCATCATCGACTATGATGTGCGGCACCTGAATCTGCTGGTCTCCCTGGTGGAGTCCAACAAATGCATCTCTATCGTGCCCTCTGTCAAATATGAGGAGCTCTATCTCCAGGGCCGGCTCCACAACGTGGTGTGCAAGGAATACGCCGACGGCGCGCCGGAGGCCTATTGGGGCATCGCCTACAACAAGCGGCGGCCCCTGAGCGAGCAGGGGCTCCGTTTCAGAGCCTTTGTGAAGGCATACTTCGAGCGTATCGATGCGGAATATGCCGCCATGTGCCAGGATGTGGGCAGCTGACCGCCTGCATGCAGGAGCGCAAGATGAAAAGGCCCGTGGGGCCGTCTTCCGGACGGTCCCACGGGCCTTTCTCGATATCTGTGCGGATACAGCCGCATACCTTCTGTTTGATACGCGCCATATGTATGCTCGGTGCGCTTGCTTTCAGGCGCACGCCGTACCGTCCCCCCTGCTTGACGATCTCCGGCTCCTCCAGCTTCAGCTCATCTGTGGTGGGCACCACGATGCCGTAGCCCGTCTCCCGTACCTCCCGGAGGGCGGAGGCCACCTTGTCATACTCGCTCTTCACCTGGGCCAGCTCGGTGAGCAGGCCCATCAGGTCCCCGTCGTCCCGGATCTGGAACCCGGACTGGCTGGACAGGGTCTCGTAGAACAGGCTCCTGGGCAGCTCCAGGTCTGCGGCGGCCAGTCCCGTGCCCAGCTGGATCTCCCGGATCCGGGCGCCGCTCACCCCTTCGGATCCGCCCAGCGCCTCCACTGTGTGTGCCACGTCCCGGATCCGCCGGAGCTCTCCGGCGTGCTCGCGGATAGAGGCGTAGAGCCCGCTCTTGATCGGGTGGTCGTAGGGCAGGGCGTCCACCCAGGCGGGCAGGGACAGGTCCAGCTCTTTGAGCGGGAACTCATAGAGGACCTCTTTCATGATGGCGGTGATATCCTCCTGGCTCAGCTCCAGGCAGTTCACCGCCATGCAGGCCACGTCGTACCTGCCCGCAAGCTCTCTCTGCAGGGCCCTGACCCGCTCTGAATAGGGGTCGGCCGAGTTGAGCAGCACCAGGAAGGGCTTCCCCAGCTCCTTGAGCTCGGTGATGACCCGCTCCTCTGCCTCCACATAGTCCTCCCGGGGGATATCGGTGACCGTACCATCAGTGGTGACCACGATGCCGATGGTGGAGTGCTCTGCGATCACCTTCCGGGTGCCGATCTCCGCGGCCTCCGCCATGGGGATCTCGTGGTCGAACCAGGGGGTGGTCACCATCCGGGGCATGTCATCCTCGAACTGTCCGGCCGCGCCGTCCACCATGTAGCCCACGCAGTCGATGAGGCGGACCGAGAGGTTCCCGCCCCCCTCCATGGCGATCTCCACCGCGTCCTCGGGGACGAACTTGGGCTCCGCCGTCATGACGGTACGGCCAGAGCCGCTCTGGGGCAGTTCGTCACGGGCCCGCTCCCGGCGGTATACGTTCTCGATGTTGGGGATCACCAAGGTCTCCATGAACCGCTTGATGAAGGTGGATTTCCCCGTGCGTACGGGCCCCACCACGCCGATGTAGATATCCCCGTCCGTGCGCCGGGCGATGTCCTCATAGATCTTCCTGTCTTCCACGAAAGTCCCTCCTCTTACCGCTTCTTGGGGATGAGCAGCATCTGGCCCATGGGCAGGGCCTCGTCCGGCAGTGCGTTCGCCTGGACGATGTCCCCGATGGTGGTGCCGTATGCCTTGGCGATGTCCCACAGCCTCTCTCCCGGCCCCACCGCCCGGAGGATGATGGAGGGCTGGGCGCCTGTGTTCCGGGGCTCGTTCTCATGGAGGCGTATCCCTGTCACCCCCGAAGTGTGGGCGGGCTCCAGCAGCATCAGATGGAAGTCCAGGGGATAGCGGACCTCCGCCCCGTCCCCCGCCGGCGAGGCGAAGCGCTCCCCGGCGCAGTCGCAGCGGCAGAAGCACAGCGCCCCCTCCGGCACATCGATCGTGCAGGAGGCGGGGATCGTCTTGCGGACCGCGGCCATCTCTCCGCTCTCGTTCCGGTGGAGGACAGATACTTCCGTGTCCACTGTGACCACGATCTGCCCCCCCTCCCGCCGCTGGCTCAGGGGCCCGATCCCCAGGGAGACGTCGCATACCTCCCGGACCGGAGACATGGTCTCCAGCAGCTCCCGGACCGTGACCCGCCGCTGGCTGTGCTCCAGCAGGCGATAGAAGGTATAGGCGCTCCGCTCGGTGGTCAGGCCGTATACCGTGCTGTACGCGTCGGAGAGCAGCTCGATCTGCCGCTCTTCCCGCACCACCGCCTGGGCCAGCAGGTTCATGGAGAGAGACAGGGTGCGGCTCTCCTCCCCGTCGGGGATGCACTCGCAGCCCGTGGTCAGGACCCGCAGGACGAGGTCCGCCTCCTCCCCCACCCCGCTGACTTCCATGATCTGGGAGAATGGCAGCTCAAAGACCGAAGTATGGATCTCTCCCGCCCCATCCCGGTAGAGGAGCTGGAAGTCCGCCTCCCCTTTGAAGATCAGCTTGTTCCCGATGATCTTGGACTCCCCGCACAGCAGCTCGGTATCGGTGCGCAGGATCTCCGACACCGCGGGCTTGGAGCCGGAGAGGGTGATGTCATCTGAAAATGTAAAGGGTTTTTCCTCTACAGCTGTTATGAGACAGGCGGGCTGTGTCTCCCCCAGCTGTTCCACGCCCGCCTCCTCGCCGCAGATGGCTCCGCTGTGATACTCGGCGGTCTGGGGGGCGAAGACCTGGAGCTCCACCGCCAGCCCTACCCGGGCGAGGACCTTGCGGGGATTCAGGCTCCGGGCATCCGCCCCTTGTACCCGTGGGACCGCCACCATCCTGCAGCCGCTCCGCACCCCGGCGGCCTCGGCGGCGCAGGTGAAGGGGATGTTCACTGTCAGGCGCCGGAGCCCCTCCGCCCCATCCGGCTCATAGAGGACCGTGCACCGGATCGTGCCTGTGGCCTCCGCCCGCCCCTCCTGGGCCTCTTTGCTCTTGAGGAAGGCCGCGGCCTCCGTGTCCACGATGCGGAGGATGTCCGGACAGGCGTCCGGGACGATGCTCTCCAGCGTCTCTTCCTGAAAGATGGTGGTATCTAGAACAGGATCATAGCAGTTGAGACGAGTGGTGTTCAGCTCCAGCTCCATATCGTTTCCTCTCCTTGTTCGATTCTATCTGGAGCATATGTACAAGGTCCCCCGGGTATGCCTCTTTTCCTCCTCCTAGCGCAGGCCGAACAAGAGCTTCAAAACGCCGCACAGGCACTTCGGAGAACGTACTACCACGATCTTCATAATAAAAAACCTCCCTCCACGCGTACTGGCGCTTCCGATACCAGTATACGTGGAGAGAGGTGAGGTGTGTGCCGGGAGGTCCTATCGGTCCTCCCAATCTTTGTGGTCTTTGACCTGCTCGTAGAGGCGGACATAGCTCCGGTAGCGGCTCTCTTGGATCTCGCCCCGGTCCAACGCCTCCCGGACGGCGCAGTCCTTCTCCTTGATGTGGGCACAGCCGGTGAAGCGGCACTCGCCCAGATAGGGGCGGAAGTCCCGGAAGGCCCGCTCCAGGTCCTCCTTCCGCACCAGCTCCATCCGCTCTGTGTCGAAGGCGGAGAAGCCGGGGGTATCCGCGATGACCGCCCCGTTGGAGAGCCGGTAGAGCTCCGTGTGCCGGGTGGTGTGGCGGCCCCGGCCCAGTTTCTCGCTCACCTGGCCCACCTGGATCCGGAACCCGGGCTCCAGCGCGTTGAGGATGCTGGATTTCCCTACGCCCGAGTTCCCTGTAAAGGCAGATACCTTCCCAGCGATCGCCGCAGAGAGCTCGCCGATCCCCTCCCCTGTCAGGGCGCTCACCCGCAGCGTGGGGAAGCCCGCTGCCCGGTAGATCCGGTAGAGCTCCTCTCCCGGGTCCAGGTCGCACTTATTGATGCAGACCACCACATCGCATCCCTCTTTGCTGTCGGCGATGGCGGCGATCCGGTCGATGAGGAAGGGGTCGGTGACGGGGATCACGCCGGAGGCCACCACCACCAGCTGGTCGATGTTGGCCACTGCCGGACGCTGGAACTGGTTCTTGCGGGGGAGCAGGGCGTCCAGGCTCCCGCCGCCCCCCGGGAGGCGGGTGAACTCCACCCGGTCCCCCACCAGGGGCGTCAATCTCTGGTGGCGGAACCGGCCCCGGGCCCGGCAGGCCACTGTCTCTCCCCCGCCGTCATCCACATAGTAAAAGCCGCTCATGGCCTTCATGATGATACCTGTATCCATCATTGATCGAAATCCACGTTCACGGTGTGGGCGTACTCCCCGTTGAAATAGATACGCAGCTCCTGCTGGCCGGAGCCCTGGACATCCACGTTCACTGTGCCCACCCGCCTCTCGTGGGACACGGTCTGGTCGATGCCGTCGCCCGAGATGCGGATGGTGATGATATCGCTGGGATCTCCATCGCTGGGCAGCGTGATGGTGAGGGTCCGGGTGTGGACCTCGGGCTCCTGTTCCTCGGGCGGCTGGGTCTCATCCTCCCCGCCGGTCTGTTCGCCGCCCTCTTGGGCCCGCGAGCCGTTGCTCACTTGGAGGGAGACGGTGCTCCCCTGGTCCACTTCGGTGCCGCCGGCCGGGTTCTGCCGGATCACCGTGCCCTCCGGCTGGTCGCTGTCGGTATAGGATACGGTGACCGCCACGTTGAATTCCTTCTCCAGCGTGTCCCGGGCGGAGGCCACCTGCTCTCCCACCACCGAGATCAGCGTGACCTTGGGCACGTCGGGGCCGGAGCTCACATATACCGTGATGGTGTCTCCCGCTGTGATGGGCGACCCGGCAGTGGGGGATGTGCGGATGACCCGTCCCGCGGTCACCTCCTCCGACGCCTCGTCCTCCCGCCGGATGACCAGATCTTTGTTCTGGCTCTTCAGCTCGGTCCATGCGTCGTCATAGAGGTCGCCGGTCACGTCGGGCATATACAGCTCTGCCGCGCCCGCGCTCACCGTCACTGTGATGACCCGGTCCGTCTGGTCCACCAGGCTCTGGGCCGCCGGCTCCTGAGAGATGATGTCCCCCTCCGGGACGCTGTCGCTGGCTGCTGTGGCGCCCACTTCTATCGTAAAGCCTTTAGAGGTGACCTCCTCCGAGCTCTGGGCCTCCTCGACGCTCTGGCCCCGCACGTCGGGGACCGCCAGTTTCCCATCTCCTCCGGAGAAGATGGGACTGAAGAACACCATCCACAGCAATACCCCGATGCCCGCTATGAAGACCAGGACGGACGCGATGGCCAGGGGCACCGAGAGCCCCCCCTGGCCCCGCCGCTCCCGGCGGTCATCCTCCTCTTCTTCCACTTGAGGGCGCTTCCGCCGCTCCTCATGGGGACGCTGCTCAGCGGGGCGGGCCCGCCTTTGGCCCCGCCGCCCTGTATCGATGACCTGAGTAGGCTCGTCGCTCCGATCCTCCTCAGAGAGGAGCTCCGGCGGCTCGTAGTCGAACACCACGTTGGGATCCCTCCGGAACGCCTCCAAGTCCTCCAGCATGGCATCGGCGCTGGCGTAGCGCTGATCCACGTTGGGGGCCATGGCCCGCATCGTGATCTTCTCTAATGCCTCCGGGATATCCGGGTTGAGCTCCCGGGGCGGGAGCGGGAGAGAGTTGATATGCTGGATGGCCACCGATACCGGGGTATCCCCCTCGAAAGGGAGGCGTCCGGTGAGCATCTCGTAGAGGACCACGCCCGCGGAGTAGATATCGCTCCGGCCGTCGATGCGGCTGCCCCGGGCCTGCTCGGGAGAGATGTAGTGGACCGATCCCAGTGCCTCCTGGGTCAGCGTGTTCTGCACCGCCGAGGCCAGGCGGGCGATGCCGAAATCCGTCACCTTGATGCTGCCGTCCCGCAGGACCATGATATTCTGGGGCTTGATATCCCGGTGGATGATGCCCCTGCTGTGGGCGTGGGAGAGCGCTTTAATGATCTGAGTGATGAAGTGCAGCGCCTCTTTCCATGTGAGGACGCCGCCCCGGCGCTGGATATACTGTTTCAGGGTGATGCCGTCGATGAGCTCCATGACGATATACTCTGTATCCCCGCTGCGGCTGACGTCATACACCGCCATGATGTTGGGGTGTGAGAGCATCGCCACGGCCTGAGACTCGTCGTGGAAGCGGCGGCGGAACTCCGCGTCTCTGGCCAGATCCTCCCGGAGGATCTTCACCGCCACCAACCGGTTGAGCCGGTGGTCCCGGCCCTTGTACACCACGGCCATGCCGCCGGTGCCGATGACTTCCAGGAGCTCGTATCGGTCGTCCAGCATCTTACCTATGTACTGATCCATGAAGCGGTATCCTCCTTGTTACATCTGAAGCAGGACAATGGTCACATTGTCCGGCGCGCCTCGGGAGAGGGTCATGTCCAACAGCCGGCGGCAGCAGTCCTCTATGGCCCCGCCGTGGATGACCTCGTAGAGGAGCTCCTGGTCGCCGACCATGTTCACCAGCCCATCCGAGCACAGCAGCAGCACGTCTCCGGAAGAGAGCTTCTGCCGGAACAGGTCCGCCCGCACCTTGGCCTCCGAGCCCAGCGCCCGGGTGATGAGGTTCTTCTGGGGGTGCTGCCTGGCCTGCTCCGGGGTGATCTCTCCCCGGGCCACCAGGGCCTCCACCACCGAGTGGTCACGGGTGATGCGGGCGATCCCGTCTTCCCGGACGAGGTAGGCCCGGCTGTCCCCGATATTGAGCAGATAGGCGGTGTCCCCGATGACCAGCGCCGCCACCATCGTGGTGCCCATGCCCCGGCAGTTGGGATCGATGCCCGCCCGATAGTGGACGACCTCGTTGGCCTGATCGGCTGCAGAGGCGAGCACCGCTTCCGGCTCGGTCCGCCATCGCTCCAACGGCGAGCTCCGCATGGCGCTGAGGAAAGTGTCCACCGCCAGGCGGCTGGCGATGTTCCCCGACTTGGCCCCGCCCATCCCGTCACAGACGATGGCCACGGCCACGCCGGGCTCCACCAGCTCCATATAGTAGTAGTCCTGGTTTTGGCTGCGCACCGATCCGGTGTCGGTGATGCCCCACAGATCCATAACTTCTGTCCCCTTTCGCCCTGTTCGTCCGGACCTCTTATCCGGCGGTCATGGCCTTCCGGCGCAGCTGGCCGCAGGAGGCGTCGATATCGCCGCCCAGCTTCCGCCGCACCGTCACCGTGATCCCGTGTCCCTCCAGCCGCTTCTGGAAGGCCGCCACCCGCCTGCTGGGCTTGAGGGGGCTCTCCTTCACTTCGTTGAGAGGGATCAGGTTCACATGGCTGGGGAGGCCCTTCAGCCGTTCCGCCAGCAGATCCGCCTGCCAGTCGTGGTCGTTGACCCCGTCGATCATGGCATATTCATAGGAGATACGCCGTCCCGTCCGCTCAAAATAGCGGCGGCAGGCGGCCAGCAGCTTCTCTACCCCCACGGCCCGGTTCACCGGCATGATCCGGCTCCTGGTCTCGTCATCAGGGGCGTGGAGGGAGACCGACAAGGTCAATTGTAACTGATGCTCCGCCAGCTTGTCAATTTTATCCGTCAGACCACAGGTGGACAGAGAGATATGGCGCATGCCGATATTCAGGCCGTCCGGGTGGTTGACCAGGGCGAGGAAGCGCAGGACGGTATCGAAGTTGTCCAGCGGCTCCCCGATGCCCATGAGCACGATGTTGGAGATGGGCGCGCCGGAGTCCAGCTGGGTGAAGAGGACCTGGTCCAGCATCTCGGAGGGGGTCAGGTCCCGCACCTTCCCCCCCAGGGTGGAGGCGCAGAAGGCGCAGCCCATGCGGCAGCCCACTTGGGAGGAGATACATACAGTATTCCCATGGTGATAGCGCATCAAAACCGTCTCGATGCAATTTCCGTCCCCCAGCCGCCAGAGATACTTGATCGTGCCGTCCAGGGCGGAACACTGCTTCCGCTCCACTGCGGGACGGGTGATCCGCGCCTTGGCGGCCAGGGACTCGCGGAGCTTCTTGGGCAGATCGGTCATCTCGTCGAAGGATCCCGCTCCCCGGTGGAGCCAGGTGAACACCTGTCCCGCCCGGAAGGAGGGCTCGCCCAGCTCTTTGAGCCAGGCCCCGATCTCCTCTTTGGTCATGGATTTGATATCGGCCAGTTCCATTCGTCCTCTCCCTATCCCTGTCTTCTCAGCTTTGCCACGAAAAACCCATCGGTACCGTGGATATGGGGCCACAGAGTGACCATGCCCTCCTCTGCCCTGCCGACAGGTCCGGGCAGTGTGAACGCTTCCAGGCGCCAATCACTGCGGCCTGCCAGGAACCGGGAGACCACGCCCTCGTTCTCCCGCTCCAGCAGGGTGCAGGTGGCGTAGAGCAGGACGCCGCCGGGCCGGACATACCGGGCCACATTGTCCAGGATGGCGCTCTGTACCTCCGGGAGCCCCGCCAGGGGCTCCGGGTCCTTGTAACGGATATCCGGCTTCTTTCGGATGATGCCCAGGCCGGAGCAGGGCACATCCGCCAGCACCAGGTCGAAGGCGCCCTCCTGGTCCGGGCGGAACGCCTTGCCGTCCTGGACCATGGCCCGGATGGAGCCCAGGCCCAGCCGGGCGGCCCCCGCCTCGATGAGCTTTTTCTTGTGGGCGTGGATGTCGCAGGAGAGGATCTCCCCCTCGTCTCCCATGGCGATGGCCGCCGCGAAGGACTTGCCGCCCGGAGCGGCGCAGGCGTCCAGCACCTTCATGCCGGGCCGGGGATCCGCCGCCAGCACGGCCAGCCGGGCCCCGGCGTCCTGGACGTACACCTCGCCCCGCTGGAAGGGGCCCAGTGCCTCCAGGTCGCCGCCCCCCGACAGGGTCAGGCAGCCGGGCAGCCAGGGATGGGGCCGGGCATCCATCCCCGCCCCCTTCAGCTCCTCCAGCAGCGCCTCCGGCTCCCGCCGCAGGGCGTTCACCTGGAGCACAGTGGCGGGCTCCTCGTTGTCGGCGGCCAGCAGCCGCTCCGTCTCCTCCACCCCCAGCCGGTCCAGGAAGAGACGGACCAGCCACTCCGGGTGGCTGTAGCGGATGGAGAGATAGACCACCGGGTCTCCCTCCGGGATGGTGGGCAGGCGGTCCAGGTTCCGGGCCAGCGCCCGGAGGATGCCGTTGACCAGGGCGGGGCTCCGGGGGTTCTTGCTGTACTTTTTCACCAGCTCCACCGACTCGTTCACCGCCGCGCTCACCGGCACCTTGGTGAGGAACGCCATCTGATACAGGCCCAGGCGGATGGCGTTGAGCACCCGGTTCTCGATGCGCTCCAGCCGGATGGAGGAGAACTTGCTGATATAGAAGTCCAGCAGCAGCCGGTTCTGGAGCACCCCGAAGCACAGGCGGGTGGCCAGGGCGGCATCCCTGCTGTCCGATCCGGCCTTGCGGATGTTCTTCTTCAGCGCCAGGTCGGACCAAGCCCCCTGTTTCTCACAGGCGGACAGGGTCAAGAGCGCCGTCTCCCGGGCGTTGCCAGCCATCTTCTCTCCCTCATTTCTCTCTTTCTTTTAAAAAAGTCAGGCGGTGGGGATCGGGTGGCCCCGGAGGAAATCCGCCGCCGCCATCCGCTTCTTCCCATCGGGCTGGAGCTCCAGCACCCGCAGGGCGGTGCCGCCGCCGCAGCGGATCACCAGCCCGTTCTTTCCCGCCTCCAGTACTGCGCCGGGCGTCTGGACGCCGTCCGCCTCCACCACCGCCGTAGCGAACACCTTGCAGCGGGTCCCGCCCAGCTCCGCCGTGGCCGCCGGCCACGGCAGCAGGCCCCGCACCTGGTCGTGGAGGGCCTGGGCGCTCCGGGTCCAGTCCATGGGGGACAGCTCCCGGCCCAGCATGGGGGCGTAAGTGGCCTGGGCGCCGTCCTGAGGCGTACGGGGGGCAGGCCCCTGCTCCATGGCGGCGACCACCTCGCCCAGGAGCTCCGCCCCCAGACCGGCCAGGCGCTGGAAGAGCTCCGGCGCCGTCTCGTCCGGCCCGATGGGGGTGGCGCGCTGGGCGATGATATCCCCCGCGTCCAGCTCGGGGGCCATATACATGATGGTGACGCCGGTCTCTCTCTCCCCGTTGAGGATGGCCCAGTTGATGGGGGCCGCCCCACGGTACTTGGGCAGGAGGGAGGAGTGGACGTTGATGCAGCCCAGCCGGGGCGCCTGGAGGATCTCCTCCGGCAGGATCCGGCCATAGGCCGCTACCACGATGAGCTCGGGCGCCAGAGCCTGGATCTGGGCCAGCGCCGTCCCATCCCGCATCTTCACCGGCTGGTACACCGGCAGATCGTGTGCAATGGCAAATTCCTTTACAGGGCTTGCCTGGAGCTTCATCCCCCGGTCCTTCGGCCTGTCCGGCTGGGTGAAGACGCCGCAGATCTCGTGCCCCCCTTCCAGCAGGGCCGCCAGAGAGGGCACCGCGAAATCCGGCGTGCCCATGAATAAGATCCTCACCGGGGCTCCCTCCCGCTCTCCAGCAGCTCGTCCAGCTCGTCCTGGGTATAGAGGTGGTCGGTGTGCTCGGTGAAGACGTGTCCGTCCAGGTGGTCCAGCTCGTGACAGAAGCAGCGGGCCACGATCTCCTCCCCTTCCGCCTCGAAAAAGGCGCCGTTGCGGTCCTGGGCCCGCACCCGCACCCGCATGGGGCGCTCCACCATGCCCCACATGCCGGGCACGCTCAGGCAGCCCTCCAGTCCGTCCTGCTGCTCCTCCGAGGTCCAGACGATCTCAGGGTTCACCAGCTCCAGCATCTCATCGTTGGCGTCCACCACCACGACGCACCGGCGCAGGATGCCCACCTGGGGCGCGGCCAGCCCCGCCCCGTGGGCGGCGGCCAGGGTCTCTTTCAGGTCGTCCAGCAGGTCGTGGAGGCGGCCGTCGAAGCTGGTGACGGGCCGGCAGACCTTGTGGAGGGCGGGGTCTTTATCGGTCAAGATCGTTCTCAGTGCCATATTCTCAATCCCTTTCAGTCATATGGGTCGATATCCGCAAAAACGGAGACGCCGCGATTGTCCTTGTCCCCGGCGGCCGCGCAGAGCAGGAAAGACAGGTAGCGCCGCACCTCCGGGCCGCTCCGGCACAGCATGTTCAGCCGGTAGCGGTAGCGGTTGTTCACCTTGGCCACCGCCGCCGGGGCGGGGCCCATGATCCGGGGCCGCTCCGGGGACCGGCCCCACAGGTCCGCCGACCACTGGTCCAGGCTCCGGCGGAGCTTCTGGCAGGCCCGCAGCACAGCGCTCTCCTCTGTGCCGGAGGCATGGAGGACGATGAGATCCCGGAACGGGGGGTAGTCCATCAGCCGCCGCAGGTCGACCTCCTGTCTATAGAAGCCGTCATAGTCCTGGGCTGCCGCATAGCGTATGATGTCGTTGTCCGGGGTATAGGTCTGGATCACCGCCCGGCCCGCCTTCTCCCCCCGTCCGGCCCGGCCCACCACCTGGGTGAGCAGGGAAAAGGTGCGCTCTGTGGCCCGGAAGCTGTCCACATAGAGGGACAGGTCCGCGGCGATCACCCCCACCAGGGTCACGTTCTCGAAGTCCAGGCCCTTGGTCACCATCTGCGTGCCCACCAGGATGGGGACCCGCTCTTTCGCGAAGCGGGTCAAGAGCTTCTCGTGGGACTGGGCGGCTCCCACCGTGTCCGCGTCCATGCGGAGCACCTCCGTGCCCGGGAAGAGCTCCTCCAGCTCCTGCTGCACCTTCTGGGTGCCCGCGCCGATGAAGTGGAGCTCGCCTCCGCACTTGGGGCACCGGGGGGGCAGGGGCTCTGAATGGCCGCAGTAGTGGCACATGAGCCGCCCGTTGGCCGAGTGATAGGTGAGGCGGACCGAGCAGCGGGGGCACGCCGGCACCTCGCCGCATTCGCCGCAGGTCACCATGCGGCTGGCCCCACGGCGGTTGAGGAAGAGGATGCTCTGTTCCCCCCGCTCCAGATTGGCCGCCAGCTCCTGCCGGAGGAGCCCGCCGATCGAGCCGCCGTTCCCCGCCCGGAGCTCCTCCCGCAGGTCGGAGATCAGCACCCGGGGAAGGGCCCGGGCGTTGTACCGCCGGGTCATGCGCACCAGATGGTACCGGCCCTGCTCCGCCTGGTACATGCTCTCCACCGAAGGGGTGGCCGAGCCCAGCACCAGCAGGCCGCCGCCCTTGGCGCAGCGGTACTTGGCCACGTCCCGGGCGTGGTAGCGGGGGGCGTTCTCCGATTTGTAGGAGCCCTCATGCTCTTCATCCAGGATCACCAGGCCCAGGTCCGCCACCGGCGCGAACACCGCCGACCGGGTGCCCAGGACCACCCGGGCCTGCCCCGACCGGACGCGCTTCCACTCATCATACCGCTCCCCCGCCCCCAGGGCGCTGTGGAGGAGGGCGATATCCTCCCCGAAGTGGGCGGAGAACTTTCGCAGGAGCTGGGGGGTGAGGGCGATCTCGGGCACCAGGACGATGGCCCCCTTCCCCTGCTCCAGCGCCGACTGGATGAGGCGGATATACACCTGGGTCTTCCCGCTGCCGGTGACCCCATAGAGGAGGGCCGCCGCCGGCTCCGGGCTGCGGCACAGGGCGTCCAGCTGCTCGAAGGCCGCTTGCTGTTCCCCGTTGAGCACCGGGGGCGGCTCTGTCTCGACCGCCTCCGGCCTCACCCGGCGGAACACCTCCCGCCGCTCGACGGCCACCAGCCCCTTCTTCACCAGCGCCCGCAGCGTGGCGTCGCTGGCGCCGGTGAAATAACAGATCTCCTTGGCCGGAGCCTCACCGATGCCGCAGAGCAGCTCCACCACCGCGTATTGCAGGGGGGCGCGGCCCCTCTGGGAGGAGATCCTGGCCAGGGCCTCTTCCGCAGGGACGGCCAGGGAGGCCACCCGCTCCGTCTTGTCCCCCACGCCCCGGGAAGCGCTGGTCTCCAGGACCAGGATCCCCTTCTGGGTGAGCGCCCGCAGGGCCGGTGCGGGGTCCCTGCTGCCGAGCGCCTCCCGGATCTGCCGCTGCTCCGCCGCCCCGCCGGAGGCCCAGAGCAGGTCCAGTATCCGCCGGGCGATCTCAGACCGGCCCGCCGCCTCATAGGCCGCGGCCCGGTCGGTCCCCGGGGCGATCCGGTACACGTCCCGCAGGGCGAACCAGAGCCCTGCCGGCAGCATGGCACGGGCGGCGTCGTACACCGTGCAGAAGGACCTCTCCCGCATCCACAGGGCCAGGCGGATGCCCTCCTCATCCAGCACAGGGGCCTCGTCCAGTACAGTGAGGATCTGTTTGAGCCGCCGCCCCGCCGCCGGCTCTTCAGCCGACAGGGCCAGCACCAGCCCCTCTACCCGGCGGTCTCCCGTCCCGAAGGGGACCACCACCCGCATCCCCGGCTGGAGGAAGGCCGCTGCCTCCTCCGGGACCCGGTAGCTGTATGGCTTGTCGATCGCGTAGGTGGCCGCAGACAGGGCCACCCTGGCGATAGGCTCTGTCATGTGCCGTCCTCCTTCCCGGATGTGCGCTGGTCCTCTGCCGGGGACCGCCGCCGGGCCTCCAACAGATGTGATAGCTGAGGCAAGCGCCTAAAACGCCCGCCTCAGCCCTATCTTCCTCTCCGCCCGAAGGGCGTTCTCTTTTTATTCCGCCTCCGCTTCCTCCGGGACGGACAGGTCCACCTTGCCTTCCGCGATCTCGCGGATGGCGATGGAGACGGGCTTGTCGTTGAGGGGATACGCCTGCTCCTCGGCGTCCGCCGCGATCTGACGGGCCCGGTGGGCCACCACGTTCACCAGCTGGTAGCGGCTGGGCACCTGCTTGAGCAGGTCCTTCATAGCGGGATAGAGCATCATCACACATACACTCCTTACTCAAAAACTCAGATGGACAGGGGGGCGGTCACACGCTCTCGATGAGGTGGAGCCTGTTCCTGGTCCTGCACGCCTCAGCGGTGAGGATGGAGATGATCTCTCCCGCCGCCTCGGACACGCTGTCGTTCACCACCAGATAGTCGTAGCTGGGGATCTGGCGGTACTCCTCCCGGGCCTTCTGGAGGCGGCCGGTGATGACCTCCTCACTGTCCGTGTTCCTCCCCCGGAGCCGGCGCTCCAGCTCCTCGAAGGAGGGGGGGATGATGAAGATGAGGGCGGCCTCGGGACACCGGGCCCGGACCTTGGCCGCGCCCTGGACCTCGATGTCCAGCAGCACGTCCACCCCCGCCGCCAGCTTCTCCTCGATGACGCGCATAGAGGTCCCGTAGTAGTTCCCCACATATTCCGCGTGCTCCAGCAGCTCACCGGCGGCGATCATCCGCTCGAACTCAGCCCGGTCCACGAAGTTGTAATTCACCCCGTCCGCCTCCCCTACCCGGGGAACGCGGGTGGTGAAGGACACCGAGAAATAGATGTCCTTCCTCTGCCCCAGCAGTTCGGCGATCACGGTGCTCTTCCCCACCCCGGAGGGCCCGGAGAGCACGATGAGCTGTCCTCTCTCTTTCTTCTTCCGCGTCACGGTCCCGGCACCTCCTCCGGCCCTTCTGCCCTCGTCTCGTCCGAGGCGCGGCTCTCCACCGTCTCCGGCTGGAGAGCGGAGAGGACAACATGGTCGCTGTCCATCACCAGGACAGCCTGGGTCTTGCGGCCGTAAGTGGCGTCGATCAGCATCCCGTTCTCCCTTGCCTCCTGGATCATGCGCTTGATGGGGGCCGACTCGGGGCTGACGACGGCGATGAGACGGCCGGCCGAGATCATATTGCCGAACCCGATATTCACCAACTTCATATCGTCTGTCTCCTCACTCGATGTTCTGGACCTGTTCCCGGATCTTCTCGATCTCGGCCTTCATGTCGATCACATGGCGGGAGGTGGCGATGTCGTTGCATTTGGATCCGATGGTGTTGGCCTCCCGGTTGAACTCCTGGATGAGGAAGTCCAGCTTCCGGCCGGTGGGCCCTCCCTGCTCCAGCATGGCCCGGAGCTGGGCCAGATGGCTGCGCAGACGGACCGTCTCCTCGTCCACCGCCACCTTGTCCGCGAAGATGGCGGCCTCGGTGAGGATGCGGCTCTCTTCCACCTGAGCGCCCTCCAGCACCTCCCGCATCTTCTCCTCCAGACGGGCGCGATACTCTGCCACGGTGCGGGGAGACTGCTCCTCCACCAGGCCCACCAGCGCCTCGATCCGCTCCCCCCGGGAGAGGATGTCCGCCGCCAGCCGCGCCCCCTCCTGCTCCCGCATGGCGGTGAAATCGGCCAGGGCCGCGTCCAGCGCCCCACAGATGGCCTCGGCCACCGCCTCTACGTCCTCGGGGGCCCTCTCCACCGTGAGCACATCCGGGAACCTGGAAAGGAGGGACAGCTCAGGCATCCCCCAAAGGCCGTAAGTATCCTTCAGCTCCCGGAGGGCGGCCAGATACCCCTCGGCCACGGGGCGGTTCACCTGCACGGTGACGCCCTCCTCTTCCTGGCCCTCCAGGGTGACGAACACATCCACCTTCCCCCGGGAGATGCTCTGCTGCACCCGCTTTTTCAGTCTCTCCTCCGCGAAGATATAGGCCCGCGGCATCTTGACGGAGCAGTCCAGATACCGGTTGTTCACCGACCGGACCTCCACCGTGACGGAGCGGCCGTCCAGCGCGGCCTCGCCCCTTCCATATCCTGTCATGCTGCGTATCACAGGCAGTCCCTCCCCTTTCTCTCGGTGCGGAGCCATGGGCGCATGGCGGTCACGCGCCCCGTCCCCTACGCAGGGGCTGGTCCACCCGCGCGATATACAGCGCGATGAGTTTGGTCAGTCCCAGGTCGTATATCAGGAACACCACGTTCCCCACCAGATACAGCACCCACAGGGGCAGGCCCTCCGGCAGGGGCAGTGCGCTGAGGAATATAGTGCGGAGCCCTGCCCCGAACAGGGTCAGCGCTCCATTGAAGAGGAGCAGCTTCAACACCAGCTCCACCGCCAGCCGCCGCAGCCCCTCGATCTTGGCCTTGAGCACGGGATAAAGGCCGAAAAACAGGGCGAAGAGCAGGGCGAGCCCCTTGTCCGGCAGCACCAGGAGGGCCAACAGGGCCGCCCCACCGTAGCAGAGGAGCCCCACCTTGAACCCACCGGAGATGACCGCCGCCGTGGGGAAGAGCCCCGCCACAGCGGTGAGCCCCATCCGCCCCGAAGGGGCCAGGCAGGCTCCGTACAGGACCGCGAGGGCCAGGGCGGCCAGCACTGCGGCCAGAGCGACCCGCCCGGCCATGGTATCCCTTCTCATATCAGTTGCCACAGCCTCCACACAGACAGTTCAGACACAGCATAGTGGTGCAGCAGTCGCAGCTGTCCATTCCGCTGCTGTACTGATAGGGCCGGTAGGCCTGCCCTCCGCGCTGCATCATCTGATAGGCCTGCCGGTACTCCATGTTCCCCGGCTCCATATTGCAGGCGAGCTGGTATTGCTGCGCCGCCTCGTCCAGCCAGCCCTTCCGGTAGGCGATGCTGCCCATGAGGAAGTGCCACTCCGCATCCTGGTTCGGAGCGCTCTGGAGCAGCTGCTCCGCCTGGCTCAGGTCTCCCAGGTTGATGGCCTGCCGGACCCGGGCGTAGATCGTGCCCCCCGCCGAATAGCCGCTCTGCCGCCGGTACCCGCTCTGCTGGTAGCCGCTTTGATAGCCGCTCTGCTGAGATCCGCCGCCGGAGGCGCGCATCTTGGTGATGGCGTCGTAAGCCTCGTTGATCTCCTTCATCTTCTCCTCTGCCAGGTCGGCCAGAGGATTGTTCTGATAGTTGTCAGGGTGATACTTACGGGCCAGGTCCCGATATGCGCGTTTGATCTCTTCATCGCTGGCGTCGGGCTTCACGCCCAATACGCTATACGGATCGTTCATAAGCTCTTGTTCTCCCTGTCTGTTTCTTGATTTTTTCCCACTGTCCGGTAAAGACCGCCTCCTCCACCATCGGGAGGCCCAGATAGAGGACGTTGAGGATGATCCCGTTCCAGGGCCCGAAGTCGGTCAGGTTGCAGGCGGACACCGCCAGGTTCAGTGAGTGGCGCAGGGTGGTGCGCATCTCCTCCTGGTGGCGCTCCGGCTCACTGTCCCAGCGGCGCTCCACCGGGTTATAGCGTCCACAGGCCCGGTCCTCTTTCAGATCGTCCCAGGCGTCCACCAGATAGACCCACCGTCCCACATGATAGAGGAGCTCTCCCACCGAACGATCCCTCCCCGGGTCGCCGGTGGCCGGGGCCGCCGCCCGGAGCATCCGGGCAAAGGTGTCGGCGGTCCGGTCCAGAGAGGGGCACGCCTCCTCTTCCAGGCGGCGGAGCTCCTCCAGGCACTGTACCGTCTCCTCCGCGAACCGGGGCTGCCGGGCGGCCGCCTTCCGGTAGGCCCGCCGGAGGAGCAGGGAGAGCAGCCGCGCGCCCAAGCTCTTCCAAAAGGACTCGTCCGCAGCGCTGTCCCGGAGCTTCCAATAGACCAGGATCACGCTCTCATCCGCCGCCACCTCCAGGCTGTGCCTGGGAGCGCACACCTGTTTGCCCCGTATGGGGCAGGCGATGCACCGGCGGGACTGGAGGTCCAGCGGCTCCGCTCCGGCGGACAGGATCATGGCCAGGAAAGCCAGATCGTAACTGAGGAACATGCGTGCCAGCAGCCCGTAAGAGCGGCCCAAGGCATGGCAGAGGCCGCAGTATACGCCCTGATAGGCCTCCGCCTCCCGCACCTTCAGCTCTCCCCGCAGGGGGCGCACATAACCGAACATTCAGAGCACCTTGGCCACGATCTGGAAGCGGATGGACTTGCTCTTCTTGATGTGCCGGTCCAGGAGCACCACCAGGAAGATGCTCACGGCGAAAGCAGCCGCCCCCGCCAGGATGCACCAGCCCTGGGTCATACCGGCGGCCTGGGCCGCCAGATATCCGGCCACCAGCAGGACCATGGGCACCAGGTAGACGAAGGCGATGACCCCCATCAGCTTGGCGTTCTCGGTCTCTACGGTGACGATATCGCCCTCCTGGATCCCGACCAGATCATCGGCCACGGCGGTGACCGTGGGCTGCTGGGCCGTCATGCAGCCGCCGCACTCGGAGCAGTCGTGGGCGCAGGCTCCCTGCCGCACCACGGCGATCTCGGCCTTCCCGCCGGGCAGGAGCCGTTTCACTTGCGCTGTCTGTGTCATGTGATATCCTCTCCTATTGGATGCTCACGACGGCTCCATACCCGCTCTCGCTCTCGCTGGCGATGACGCCGCAAGAGGAGTCTCCGTCGAAATAGATCCTTGTCGCATTGAAGAAGAACTGCCCTCTGGACAGGTTCTGATCCGCCAGGTCGATGACCACCCGGACCTGATAGCCCTCCACCGAGTCCAGCGCCTCCTGGGGCCCGCGGAGGCGCACCTGGATGGACTGGGTGATCGCGTCCGCCGTGAAGCCGCTGGGGACGTTGATGATCTCGATGTTGGAGGTCTCCACCGTCTTGGTGGCCAGCCCCCGGACGCTCACCGTGACGGTGGCCTCGTGGATGCCGCTGTCGTTGGACAGCTCCGCCGTCAGCTCGATGGGGAAGGTGAACTTCTGCTGGTCCCTGACCACGGTGGAGAGGTCGATGGTGTCCAGCACGATAGACCTGCCCTCCAGGCTGGCGATGTCCTCCTCTTCCCCGGAGACCTGGATGGTCTGGGGCTCGATCGTCACATAGTCGGCCACATACCGGTCGAAATTCTCCTCAGTCACGCCGCCGCCGTAGGTGAAGTTCACCGTCAGCGGCACCTCGAGGGTCTTCACCACCGGCAGCACCACGCTCACCGTGTCGTCGCTGGCGGTGATCTCACTGGAGCGGACCGTTTCTCCATCGGCAGTCATCCACTCCACAGGCAGTTCTCCGCTGAAGGTGCGGGTCAGCTCATCGCCGTCCACCGTCACCTGGGCGTAGGCGATCCGGTCCACCACCGACTGGGGGCCCTGGATCCGGATCGTGCCGGGCTGGATCTCCATGGAGTTGGTCCGGTAGCCCTCGGCCACCGTGCCCTCGAAGTTCCCCCGCACGTCTACCGTCTTGGTCATCATCTCGGTGACGTTTATCTCCATATCCGCAGTGGTCCCGCCGGTGAGCCTCACCCCGGTGGTGATAGCGGAGGTGTCCAAGGTGATGCGGCAGGAGAGGGTATAGGTCCCCGCCGCGCCGATGTCGCTCACATCCACCCGGGCGGACAAAAAGCCGGTGGGATTGGATGCGATGTTGGCCAGGGCCGTCCGAGCCCCTGTCAGCTCCACATCGATGGTAAGATCGGTACTGGAGTCGATCATCAGGCCCTTGCCGTTGAGGACGTCCTCCCCCACCACCGTCACCGGGACATTGGCGATGCGCACTGTGCCCTCCTCGCTGCTGATCGTGGTCACATAGACCCACAGGCCCACGGCGACGAGGATAGACACGATGATATTGAAAGCTTTACTCTCTGTGAACTTTTTCCCCATCGTCTTTTACACCTTTTTTCGGCCGGAATATGTTGGACAGCTTCGAGGGCCTGCCGGGCTCGTTCTCCGGCATCAGCGCGTTCTGGAGCAGCCGCTCCAGTGTCTCGGGGGCCAGATGCCGCTTGAGCATCCCGTTCTCCGCCACAGAGATAGAACCGGTCTCTTCCGAGACGATGGCCACCACCGCATCGGAGTTCTCGCTGACGCCGATGCCCGCCCGGTGCCGCATCCCCAGATCCCGGGACAGGTTCACGTTGCCGGACAGGGGCAGGACGCAGCCCGCCCCCACGATGTGGCCGTTGCGCACGATGACCGCCCCATCGTGGAGGGGCGCCTTGTTCCAGAAGAGGTTCTTGAGCAGCTCGGCAGACACAGTGGAGTCGAGGGCAGTGCCGCTCTTGATGATGTCGTCCAGGGGGACCTTCCGCTCGAACACCATGAGGGCCCCCACCTTGTCCTTGGACATGGAGGTGTATGCCTTCACCGTCTCGGTGATGGCCTTCTCCACATCCGGGGGAGCCTCCTCCCTGCCGAACACGTCCCCCAGCCGGCTGCTGCCCAGCTGCTCCAGGAAGCGGCGGATCTCCGGCTGGAAGACGATGATGAGGGCCACGATGCCCCCTTCCACCGCGCGGGAGAGGAGGAACTGCACCACCCGCAGCTCGGCATAGTACGAGACCACCAGAGCCAGGAGGATCAGCAGGATGGCCTTGGCCACCTGGACCGCCCGGCTGCGGCGCACCAGAGACATGATATGATAGATGATGTAGGCGATGATAGCGATATCTGCGATATCGCTGATAGAGATATTGGTGACCACGCTCGCCGCGTAATATGCCGCCCATTGCAGAAATTCAGTCATGCCCACATCTCCCCACTTGCAGGGTCTGCGGCCCGTTCGTCCTAAAAAAGACCGGCCGCCTATCTTATGTATTATACTGTATCGGCGTACAAATGGCAAGAAGTCCCCCTATGAAATTTCCCTTAACTTTTTCGGCCGGAGGGCCGGAAAAAGGGAGGGCCGATGGCCCTCCCCCAAGCCGTCGGAAGGGCCATACTGTCCCTCCGGCGCAACTCATTTCCCGTGCCGCCTGGCCGCCTCCAGGGTGTTGACCATGAGCATGGCCCGGGTCATGGGCCCCACTCCCCCGGGGACCGGCGTGATGTAGGCAGCCTTCTCCGCGACAGCGGCGTAGTCCACGTCCCCGCAGAGCTTGCCGCGCTCGTCCCGGTTCATGGCCACATCGATGACCACCGCCCCTTCCTTGACCATGTCAGCGGTCACCAGGCCCCGCCGGCCCACCGCGGACACCAGGATATCCGCCCGGCGGCAGACCGCCGGCAGGTCCGGGGTCCTGGAGTGGCACACGGTCACCGTCCCGTTGGCGGCCAGCAGGAGCATGGCCATGGGCTTGCCCACGATGTTGGAGCGGCCGATGACCACGCACTCCTTCCCCTCCGGATCCACGCCGTATGCCCGGAGCATCTCCATCACCCCGGCGGGGGTACAGGGGAGGAAGCACTTCTGCCCGGTGGAGAGGCGGCCCACGTTCACCGGATGGAACCCATCCACATCCTTTTCCGGGTCGATGGCGAGGAGGACCTCCTCCTCATCGTATCCCATCCCGGCGGGCAGGGGCAGCTGGCAGAGGATCCCGTCGATGTCCTCCCGGCCGTTGAGCGTCTGGATCACCGACAGCAGGCCCTCCTGTCCGGTCTCCGCCGGGAGAGCGTACTCTTCGCTGTAGATGCCGCACTCGGCGCAGTCCTTCCGCTTGCTGTTGACATAGGTGCGGGAGGCCGGGTCGTCCCCCACGATGATCACCGCCAGGCCCGGGCGCCCGGAGAGGCCCTTCACCTCTTCCGCCACCCGCGCCTTGCACTCGGCCGCCAGGGCCTTCCCATCAATGACTGTCGCCGCCATATCCCATATCCTCCTCATGTTTCTCTTTTTCCGCCGACTTGGCCCGCATCCTGTTCACATAGAGCTCCTCCGGGGCATGCCTGCGGACGCAGAGGTGATAGATCAGGAGCGCGGCCCCCAGCGCGGCGGAGGCGAAGCCCAGAGCCTGAGACACCCGGATGCCTGTGCCGAACAGATAGAGGCTGTCCGTACGCAGGCCCTCGATGAGGCCCCGGCCGAAGCCGTACCAGAGGAAATAGCTCCACATCATCTGTCCGTCGAACTTCCGCTTCCCGGCGAAGAGGACCGCCAGCAGGATCGCCAGCCCCAGCAGGTTCCACAGGGACTCATAGAGGAAAGTGGGATGGACCTCCATATATTCCCAGGCCCCGCTGGCGGTCTGAACGTCGATGCCCATCCGCCAGGGCAGGTCGCAGGGCCCGCCATAGGCCTCTACATTGACGAAGTTCCCCCAGCGGCCCACGCACTGGCCGATCAGGAGACCATAGACCCCCAGGTCCGCAAAGGCGAAGAAATCCAGCTTCTTCACCCAGCAGAACACCAGCAGGGTCGCCGCCGCCGCCAGCACGCCGCCATAGATGGCCAGACCGCCGTCCCGGATATCCACCATCTCGGCCAGGCTCAGGCTCCCGTCTGCCGTGCGGTAGATATCCAAGTTGAACACCACATAGTACAGCCGGGCCCCGATGATGGATAGAGGCACGGCGAAGAACAGCAGGTCGATGACGTCATCCGGCTCGATGCCGAAACGCGGGGCCAGCCGGTAGCACACCGCCACGGCCAGCAGGAAGCCCACGGCGATGATGACCCCATACCAGTAGATGGGCAGGCCGAAGAGCTCCACCGCCACCCTGTCCATATGGAGCTCCAGGCCCAGTCCCGGGAAAGTGACCGTCCTTGTCATGCCTTCTCTCCCTTTGGCTCGACCACCGAGAGGGCGGTGCGCGCCGGGGCCATCCACCGAGCGATGCACGCCTCTGCGTCCGCCTTGTCGATCGAAGCGAAGACCTCGGGGAAGCGGAAGAACTCCTCTCCCGCGAAGTGGCTCTGGGCCAGGCCCACACAGATGTTCTCAAAGGAGTTGAGGCTCCGGACCCGGTTGCCGTAGGCGGCCTTCTTGAGCCGGTCCCACAGCCCCTGATCGATGCCCTCTCTGGAGATCCTCTCCACCTCTTCCGCGATGGCGTCCCGAAGGGCCCAGGGGTCCCGGCTCTCCCCGCCCACCGTCAGGAAGGCACAGCCGGGATACGCCTCGAAGCCATAGCTGAAGTTCTGGTTCACCAGGCCCCGGCTGTAGAGCTGGGCATAGAGGGGGCTGGAGGTGCCGAACACCGCCTCGCAGCACAGCTCTCCCAAGAACTGCCGCCGCATATGCTCCTCGCCCTTCGGGGAGGGGTCCGCCTTCCAGCCCAGCTGGAAGATCGGCGTGGACACCGCCATCTCCTGGACCGTCTCAGCGCGGAAGACCTCCTCCGCCTCCTCTCCGCCGTAGTCCCGGGGGATATCCTCTCCTCCCCTCTCCGGCAGCACCTCCCGGGCGATCTGCTCTACCCGCTCCGGATCCACGTTCCCGGCCACGCACAGGACCATATTGGCCGGATCGTAGAAGGCCGCGTGGCAGGTATACAGCGTGTCCGCCGTGATCTCCGCGATCGACTCCACAGTGCCCGCGATGCTCACCCGGATGGGGTTGTGGGCATAGAGGGCCTCCAGCATGCCGTAGAACACCTGGTTGCCCGGGTCATCCTCTACCATGCGGATCTCCTGGCCGATGATCCCCTGCTCCTTGTCCACGCTCTCCTGGGTGAACCAGGGCACCGACACGAAGGAGAGCAGGGTCCGCAGGTTCTCTTCGAATTTCTCCGTGCTCTCGAAATAGTAGCCCGTGATATCGATGGAGGTGAACGCGTTGGGGCTGGCGCCGTTGGCCGCCAGCTCCTGGAGGGCGTTCCCGTCCTTGGTGTCGAACATCTTGTGCTCCAGGAAGTGGGCCACGCCCGCCGGCGTGTCCTGCCAGTCGCCGCCGTAGTAATAGCGCATATCCATACCGCCGTAGTTGGTGGCGAAAAATGCGTAGCTCTTGGAGAACTCCGGCTTCACATCCACATAGATATGCAGTCCGTTCTCCAGCTGGCTGTGGTAGAGGGTCTCTCCCACCTGCCGGTATCCTTTTCCAGTCATCCCTCAGCCCTCCAGTCCTTTCAGGAAATACACCGTATCCAGCTTCGTCCGGCGGGCCGCCTCCGCCACCTGGGCCGCGGTCACCTGCTCCACCCGGGCGATGAGGGCCTCCTGGTCCTCCTCCAGCCCGGCGGCCGCCTGCCCGGACCAATAGTCCTCCATGCGGCTCTGGGAGTCCATCCCCGCCCGCAGAGAGCTGACGATGGCCCGTTTGGCCGCCTGGAGCTCCCAGTCCTCGATCTTCCCCTCCCGGCAGGCGTCCAGCTGGGCGAGGATCTCCCCCTTGGCTTTCTCATAGTTCTGGAACTCGATGCCGGAGGAGACCAGCAGCAAACCCTTGTACTTCTCCAGCATCGAGCTGGCGAAATAGCACAGAGAGAGCTTCTCCCGCACGTTGAGGAACAGCTTGGAAGTGGCGGTCCCGCCGTAGACGGCGTTGAACACCAGCAGGGCCGGGTGCTCCTCGCTCCACACGCTGATCCCGCCGGTGCGGAAGCCCAGAGCCAGCTTGCCCTGGGTCACGTCCAGGGACTCGGTCACCAGGCGGGGCTCCGCCGCCGCCGGCTCCGCCTGGATCTTGCAGCCGGGCCGGACCGGCCTCTCCGAGCGGGGCAGTGCGGGGATCGCCGCCCGCAGGGCCGTCTCCACCCGCTCCACCGGGGCGGAGCCGCAGTAGTAGATCTCCAGAGGCGCGGTGGCCAGCAGGTGCTGATAGGCCGCCCACAGGCTCTCCGCGCTGACGGCGGCCGCGGAGGCCTCATCCCCCAGCTTGTCCACCCCGAAGGCCTCCCCGGCACACATCTCCTGGGTCAGCCGGTGGATGGAGTAGGCCCGCTTCTCGTTCATCTGGGCCCGGATGCGGTCGATCAGGTTGGCCCGCTCCCCCTCCACATAGTCCCGGCGGAACACGCCGTCCTGGATGGCGGGCCGGAGGAGCAGCTCCCCCAGCAGCTCCGCCGCCGGTTCCAGTATCCGGCTGCCGTCCAGGGCGTAGGCGTCGTCCAGGAAGCTGGCCACGAAGCCCACCGCCTGGGTCTCCCCCTTCTTGCGGACGAAGGGCTCGATCGAACCACCGTAGAGCTCGTCCAGAGCCGCCGACAGGGCGGCCATGTCCGGGTGGGCCTCCGTCCCCCGGCGGAGGACGTAGGGCAGCAGGGCGTTGGATGCCGCTGTGTCCGCCTCCAGCGGGGCGAGGAGGGAGAGAGAGAGCATACTGGTCTTGAATTTATCTGTGTGCACCGCCGTCAGCCGGACGCCGGGCCGTAGTTCTCTGTGGATCGCTTGGGTCATACCTTGGCCTTCCTTTCTATTCATGATCCGGGCGGCAGGCCGTCCCGGTCCGGCGGAACATCCCCGCCGCAGCCCCTCTATTATACTATATCTTCCCCGTTTTGACACCCTCAAAACAAAAAAAGCGGCGGAGAGCCCCGCCGGCAGAGCCCCCCACAGGCTCCACGCCGCTTTTTCCCTCTTTTCTCCTCCTTTGCCCTTGACATCCGGGCGGAAATGTTGTATGATGGTCATCGTGTAAAGGCTCGAAACTTTACAAGGAGGCGGTCAGATGAAAAATCAGGCGTACCGTATGGCCATGCTCTATGACTTCTACGGCGACCTGCTCACCGACCGCCAAAAAGAGTTCTACGACCTCTATTATAATGAGGACCTCTCTCTGGCCGAGATCGCGGAGAACTACGGGATCACCCGTCAGGGGGTCCGGGATGTGATCGTCCGGGCGGAGGCATACCTCACCGAGATCGAAGACAAGACCGGGCTCATCCGCCGGTTCCACACCATGCAGGACCAGCTCAAAGAGGTGGCTGCCTGCGCCGTACAGATCCGCGCCATCAACGATGCCCGGCTCAACGACCGGGAGCTGGAGGACCTCGCCCAGCGCATCCAGTCCCTGACCGATATTCTGATCCAGGAGTAGCCTATGCCATTCGAAGGTCTTACTGAAAAGCTGTCCAACGCCTTCAAGAAGCTGCGGGGCAAGGGCCGTCTCTCCGAGGCTGACGTGAAGGAGGCCATGAAGGAGATCCGCATGGCCCTGCTGGAAGCCGACGTGAGCTACAAGGTGGTCAAGGAGTTCACCAAGACGGTGACCGAGCGCTCCATCGGCGCGGACGTGCTGGAGAGCCTTACCCCCGCACAGATGATCGTGAAGATCGTCAATGAGGAGCTCACCACCCTCATGGGAGGGGACAGCGTCAAGCTCAATATCTCCTCCAAGCCCCCCACGGTGGTCATGGTCGTGGGCCTCAACGGCGCCGGCAAGACCACAAACTGCGCCAAGCTGGCCGGCCTCATGAAGCGGCAGAGCGGCAAGCGGCCTCTGCTGGCCGCCTGCGACACCTTCCGCCCCGCGGCCATCCACCAGCTGGAAGTGGTGGGCGGCCAGCTGGACATCCCCGTCTTCCAGATGGGCCAGGGGGACCCGGTGGAGATCGCCAAGGCCGCCATCGCCCACGCGGAGAAGCACGGCAACGACCTCGTGTTCCTGGACACCGCCGGCCGCCTCCATGTGGACGAGGAGCTCATGGACCAGCTGAAGGTGATGAAGGCGGCGGTGGACCCGGACGAGATCCTGCTGGTGGTGGACGCCATGATCGGTCAGGACGCCGTGAACGCCGCCAAGGCCTTCGACGAGGCGCTGGACATCACCGGCGTGATGCTCACCAAGCTGGACGGCGACGCCCGGGGCGGTGCGGCCCTCTCGATCAAGGCCGTGACGGGCAAGCCCATCAAATTCGTGGGCGTGGGCGAGAAGCTGGACCAGGTGGAGGTCTTCCACCCCGACCGGATGGCCAGCCGGATCCTGGGCATGGGCGACGTGCTCTCCCTTATCGAGAAGGCCCAGCAGAACTTCGACATGAAGAAGGCCGCCGAGCTCCAGGAGAAGATGCGGAAGAACCGCCTCACCCTGACCGACTTTTATGAGCAGCTGGTGCAGCTCAAGGGGATGGGCTCCATGCGTGACCTGGCGGGCATGATCCCCGGCGTGGACGCCAAGGCGCTGGAGGGGGCCAGCGTGGATGAGAAGGCTCTCACCCGCACCGAGGCCATCATCCTCTCCATGACCCCAGAGGAGCGGGAGGACCCCAGCATCCTCAACAGCAGCCGGAAGAAGCGCATCGCCGCCGGCAGCGGCACCCAGGTGGTGGACATCAACCGCCTGCTCAAGCAGTTCGAGATGATGCAGCAGCTCACCCGGCAGATGGCGGGCGGGAAGCTGGCCAAGCGGCTGGGCCGCATGGGCAAGATGCGCAAGGGCTTCCCTTTCTGAAAGAGTTGGCAAACGCCCATCAGGCGTTTCCATATAGGAACGATCCATTTGGAGGTGAATATACATGGTCAAAATCAGACTGCGCCGCATGGGCGCGAAGAAGGCTCCTTTCTACCGCATCGTGGTGGCCGATTCCCGGTATCCCCGCGACGGCCGCTTCATCGAGGAGATCGGCTACTACAATCCCACTACCGATCCCGCCGAGCTGAAGGTGGACACCGAGCGGGCCCAGGCCTGGATCAAGACCGGCGCTCAGCCCACTGAGACCGTCAAGGCTCTGCTGAAAAAGGCCGGCATGTGAGCCAGGAGGACGGCATGAGAGAACTCCTCACTTACGTGGCCCAGAACCTGGTGGAACACCCCGAGTCGGTCTCTGTGACCGAGAGCCAGGCCGGAGGGGAAGTCCTTCTGGAACTTCGGGTGGCCTCTGAGGATATGGGCAAGGTCATCGGCCGGCAGGGCCGCATCGCCAAGGAGATCCGCACGCTGATGCGCTCCGTGGCCCAGCGCAAGGGCACCCGTGTCTCGGTAGAGATCGTGGACCGATAACCGAACGTCATGTAACGGCGGGGATGAGCCCCGCCGTTTTTTATTGCGCGGATCCGATATGGGAGCGGCCTCAGGCCGCTCTCCGGCCGCGGAAAGGAGCAGCAGATGAGAGAGCGATTTCTGGAGGCAGGCCAGATCGTCAACACCCACGGGGTCCAGGGAGAGGTGAAGATCGTCCCCTGGTGCGATACGCCGGAGTTCCTGTGCGGCTTCAGGACCCTGTATATCGACGGCGCGCCGGTGGAGGTGCGCTCGGCCCGGGCCCACAAGGGGAACGTGCTGGCCCGGCTGGAGGGGGTCTCCGACGTGAATGCCGCCATGCGTCTGAAGGGCAAGGTGGTCTCCATCGACCGGACCGGCGTGGAGCTCCCCGACGGGCGGCATTTCCTGGCCGACCTGATGGGCCTGGAGGTCCGGGACGCGGACACCGGCGAGGTGCTGGGGGTCATCGAGGATATCCTCACGCCCCCCGCCCACGAGGTGTATGTGGTGCGGGGGCGCCGGAAGTTCATGATCCCCGCAGTGGACGAGTTCGTCAAGGAGATCGACGTAGACGGGGGCTTCATCCGGGTGAAGCTCATCGAAGGGATGGCGGAGGACTGATGTATCAGATCGACATCATGACTCTTTTCGACGAGACGGTGGGCGATATGATGAACGAGTCCATCCTGGGGCGCGCCCAGGAGCGGGACATCATCCGCATCGAGGCCCACCAGATCCGGGACTACACCCTCAACAAGCAGAAGCAGGTGGACGACTACCCCTACGGCGGCGGCCGCGGGGCGGTGCTCCAGGCCGACCCCCTCTACCAGTGCTGGCGGCACATCGTGGACACCTACGGTCCCGGACACACCATCTACCTCTCCCCCGCCGGAAAGACCTATACCCAGGCCGATGCCAAGCGGCTCCTCCGGGACTATGACCACCTGATCCTGGTGTGCGGCCACTACGAGGGCATCGATGAGCGCTTCATCGAGGAGTGCGTGGACGAGGAGATCTCCCTGGGGGACTTCGTCCTCACCGGCGGGGAGCTGGCCGCCATGGCGGTGGCCGACTCGGTGGCCCGCATGGTCCCGGGCGTGCTCTCCGATCCGGAGTGCTTCGAGGATGAGAGCCATTTCAACGGGATGCTGGAATACCCCCAGTACTCCCGCCCGGAGGTCTGGCACGACCGCCGGGTCCCCCCCATCCTCCTCTCCGGCCACCATGTCAACGTGGCCCGCTGGCGCAGGAAACAGAGCATCCTCCGCACCTGGCGGCGGCGGCCGGATATGTACGCCGGGCTGGACCTCTCCTCCAAAGAGGACCAGAAGCTCCTCCAGGAGCTGCGGGAGGAGCACCCCGAGTTCACAGGTTGAGGGGACGTATGCCCCGGCGCGGCGTTGGGCAGGCTAGCAGCGCTTCCTCTGTTGACATCTATCGTTCTTGATGCTATGATATGATTTACAAAATCAAATCAAGAGGTCATCGATATGAGTTATAAGATCATCGTGGACAGCTGCTGCGACCTGACCCCCTCCATGCTCCGGGAGCCCTATTTCACCAGCGTGCCCCTCACCATACGGGTGGGGCCCAAGACCTTCGTGGACGACCAGCACCTGGACCGTGCGGAGCTCCTCTGGCAGATGCGGGGATGCCCCAAAGCCCCGCAGAGCGCCTGCCCGTCCCCCGCCCAGTACCTGGAGGCCTTCGACTGCGGAGCGGAGGAGCTGTATGTGGTGACCCTCTCCGCCCTGCTCTCCGGCTCTCACAACAGCGCCCAGCAGGCCCGGCAGATCTGGCTGGAGGACCATCCCGACGCCCGGATCCACATCTTCAACTCCTGCTCCGCGTCCGCCGGTGAAGTGCTGCTGGCCATGAAGATCCGAGCGCTGGCCAGCCAGGGGCTCCCCTTCCAGACCGTGGTCTCCGAGGCCACCGCCTTCTGCACCGGCATGGACACCCTCTTCGTGCTGGAGGATCTGGAGAACCTGCGGAAGAACGGCCGCCTCACCGGGCTCCAGTCGGTGGTCACGGCCGCCCTGCGGATCAAGCTGCTCCTGGGCTCTACACCGGAGGGGGAGATCTGCAAGCGGGGACAGGCCATGAGCGTCAAACAGGCCCTGAACAAGATGGTGGACCTCATCGCCGGGGATCCCGGCCATGTGGGCAAGCTGCTGGTGATCTCCCACTGCAACTGCCTGGAGCGGGCCTTCTCTCTCAAGGCCATGCTCCAGGAGAAGTGCCGCCTGTCTGAGATCGTCATCACCGAGACCGGCGGTATCAGCACCGTCTACGCCAACGACGGGGGCATCGTGGCGGCTTATTGAGCGGCAGGAGCGGCGGGCCTCTGACCTGCCGCTCTTGTTTTTTCTCCGGTTCGATGGTACCATGGAGGGCAAAGACCACAGAAAGAGGGATCGTGATGGATGAGCGATATGAGGTCCGGCCCGTGCGGCCGGAGGACGCCTCCGGCATCGCCGCCCTGCGCCGGATGCCGGGGATCGTGGAGGACACCATGGGCCTCCCCTCCTGCCGGGACACGGACAGCGCGGACTTCGTGGAGGATCTGGGGGACAACGACCACTACTTCGTGGCTGTCACCGAGGACGGCACGGTGATCGGCTCCGCCGGGCTGGCGGTGTACTCCTCTCCCCGGACCCGCCATGTGGGCTGCCTGGGGATCTGCGTCCACCCGGACCACCAGGGGCAGGGCGTGGGGACCGCCCTCATGGCGGCCCTGCTGGAGCTGGCTGACGACTGGCTCATGCTGGAGCGGATCGAGCTGGATGTGTTCTCCGATAATGTCCGGGCCCAGGCCCTCTACGAGAAGATGGGCTTCGTGAAGGAGGGGCTCAAACGCCGCTCTGCCATCCGGAAGGGCCGGTACGCCGACGAGTACCTCATGGCCCGCCTCCGGCCCGGCAGCCAAGCGTGATACGAAAAAAGTCCGCGAAGCTGAGTGCTCCATCTCATAGGGAAACAAACTGAACCCCCAGGGGCACTACCGGTACGGAACAAATGAAACAGCCGCAAGTCATTAAAAGTGATGACTTGCGGCTGTTTGCTAATATTTAGTCATTTTCTCAATGTTTTAGTAGCTTTTTAACTTACTATGTGGTAATGTGTGTTGCTACCAGGAGGTGCAACGCATGAAAACATTACTCAAGAACCTGTATGACTGCTTCTACACCCCACCCGAGTTTTCTGAGCAGAAGCAGGAAGTGGAAGAATGCCACCAGGCACTGATCAAAGTGCTGGAGAAGCCGGAACGCCGGCTGGTACTGCGAATCATGGATGCCCAGAGTCTGATGGCAGAAGAACGCTCCATGGACAGCTTTATCTCTGGATTTGAGCTGGCGTGGCAGCTCTCCATGGAACTGAATCAATATGAAAAAGAGCGCTCAGTCTCTCGCTGTACAGCGAAGGGATTGAGCGCTCTTTCCGTGTCTGGAGAGGAGGAAGCAACATGAAGAAACGAATCATCACTACTGCAGCGTTTTCCGCCTGTCTGGCACTATGTGCCGCTGTGTGGCCGCAGAAGCAACCAGCCGAGGCAACCCCCATGGTGCCCACGCCAGCCGCTGTAATCGCCACACAGCCTGAAGTTCCGGAGATAGCAGAGGTGGAAGAAGTCATACCGCCAGAGGAAGAAAAGTCGGAAGCAACATTATCGGAACTGGTCGAGGAAGCTGACATTGTCCCGAAGCCATCGCCTACTCAAACGCCCCCAGCGAGTGAAGTACCAGTCCCACCTGAACAGGATACCACACCACAGCAAGAACCTGAGCCTGCCTCAGCTTCACATGAAAGCACTTCAGACAACATGGTCTATGTGCCGGGCTTCGGCTGGATAGAAAGCCAAGGCCCCAACCATGCGGAATACGCCGAGGATATGTACGAGAACGGCAATAAAATCGGGATCATGGGATAAATGAAAAGCAGTGCGGTATCAGGACAAAGACTGGTGCCGCACTGCTTATTCTGCTTCCTGCTCCAATGCGTCGCTGAAGATCTCATGGACATGGATCAGCGAAACGACTTCACAGCGAAACCGCTCCGTCAGTTCCTTTTCGTCCAGCCAGGTCATCTGTGGCGGCACATAGCAGCCAGGATCGGCCTCTGCCTCCGTTCTGGCCTTGTGAATGGCTTTCTGGATGGAGAGCCACTGACCGTAAGCACCACCGTTCAACTGCTTTCTCAGTTTCCGAATGGCGCTTTTGTACGCTTTCTCCGCGCCGCTGGGGCCGTTGTAGTTGAGCCGGATTGCCAGTTCCTGAAAAGTCATGCCCTGCTCGTTGGGCTGGCCAATCCCCAGATAGCAGCGTACCAAGTTCAGTTCTCTGGGGCTCAGCACCTCCTCCATGCGCTGGAGGAGCAGCGTCCGGCGCATAGAGCGATCGTAGGTCTTGGTCGGGTCGCCTCCATATCCCAGGTCAAAGACGCCCTCGCCCAAAGACTCGATCTGAAACACGGTGCGGTATTCTTCCAGTAGACGCCTGGCGACTTTGGCGGAAACCGCCAGCTTCTCCTGAATGGCGGGCAGAAGATCTGTTTCGATGTCTCGCTCATGCGTGGCATAGAGGAACGCCACCTGGCGCAGCTGGCGGTAACGGTCCAGCGGGAGCGACAGAGAAAAAGAACCTTGGGCGGCGCAGTCCCGCATGGCCGTCTCTATGGCGGGGGTCGCATAGGTCAGCAGCTTGGTTCCCATGGATGGGTCAAATCGCCGCGCCGCATCCAGCAGTGAAAGCGCCCCCTCCTGCTTGAGGTCATCTACCAGAAAGTCCTGAGAAAACTGCTCGCAGTAGCTTGTGGCCAGCATGGTCAGATATTTCTCGTTCTGGGAGAGCAGAAGCGTGGCGGCCTCTGGATCGCCGTCCTGTATGCGTTGGGCCAGCTGCTCGTTGCTTGGGCAGAGATCGTCACAGCGGTACATACTCATGGCCCGTCCTCCCGGGCAATGCGCGCTCTCGCCTGGGCATAGATCGCTTCCTGCTCCATATCGTGTGCATAGCCGTTGGCAGCATAGTCGTTATCCATGAGCGCCTTATCCCGCAGGCTCTCCGCTACATACAGCGCTTCCTTGCGCAGCTCGTCGGAGATCTTTCCTCTCTGGTGGTGCTTGCGGATGGTGTTGGTGCGGGTGGTGAACAGGCGGTAGACCGGATGCTGTTTGTTTTGCTCCTTCTGCCGCATCATGGCGCCGTACTGCCGGCAGGTCATGCGGGGATCCTGGGGAGCAATGCCATCGCAGTATTTCGGCATATGGCCGTTGGTGGTGAGAAAGTATGTTCCACAGCCACAGCACCGGCTGGGCGCATGGCCGTGCTGCAGTCCGTTCATCAGGTCAAAGATGTAGAAGCTGATGGCATGGTCAAAGAAATACCGGTTCACAAATACGGTTTCCTTTTCCTGTTTCGGGTGTCGGGCAAAGACATAGGAGGATCTCAGATCCGGTGTGATGGTGAATGGCTCAATATCCGGTACCGACAAATCACGCATCATACTCCAGAACCATTCGCTGTTGAAGCAGTCGTGGGCGGCCATGGCGAAGAAGGTCTCTGTCCGCTTCTTCAGCCGTCGCAGATAGCCCTCCTCAAAATATCGTGCCGCCACGGCGAAGTGCTGGATGCCCAGGGGGATGCTGAAGGCGGCGACCAGATAGCGGAAGAAAAATTCCCGGACGGGCGAAGCTGGCTTCAGCAGATCATTGTGGGATGCCGGCGAAAACAGCACCTCCAATGTGTGCTGCTCCTGCCCTTTGTCCATCAGGCTGTACGGTGGACAGTGCCACAGGGCATCCAACAGCTTCTCCAGAGAGGCGCGGGTCCCGTCCAGCAGTTTGATAAATTCACCCCGCCCGGACAAGGCCAGGGCCTCCACCTGATGGCTGATGGCGCCGCCGTGGGTGACCAGTTCCCGAATGGTCTCCTCGGGAACTTTCAACAGTTCGGCGGCAAAGTGGCCGGCCGGGTAGACGGTCTCATGGAAAAAGATCTGATCCTGCCAGACATCCATTGTCAGAT
>DWZK01000038.1 GCA_019117605.1 Candidatus Intestinimonas stercoravium
ATCGGCCGCCAAGGATAATATCTCTGAAGGGACGGCTGCTTGCCTGGCTGATAGGACAGGCTGTGGTTTGGTTGCAGGCGGCGCAGTTCCAGATAAGGCGAGATGTCGCCCGGAAGGAACAGGCCAAAATATTTGAACTGAGGTGAACGAATCAGACGGTCTACATACTCGTCACGGGTAAGGCCCACCAGTTCATCCACCATTTTGCTGAAGGGAGAAAGATAGAGATGGTCATGTGCCGTTCCCCAATACGTGAACTGCATCCCCGCCGCATCGCTCGAGCATACGAGGGAGCTTCCCTCCACCCACCCAATCAGAAAAATGCCAGTGAGTTCGCTCTCGCATTTCCAATAGGTCTCTTCGCTCTCTTGCAACGCCTCAGCAAGCCTCTTGAGGATGGCGCTCTCCTCCGTCTCCATATGGAACGGGTCATAGGCATGCCCCAGAAGGAAATGAATCCTTTCCCCATCCTTGGCGAGATGTAGTTTGACCTCTGGATGGAGCCAGAAAAAATAGGTGCCAATCCTCTCTCTCCTCCATAGTCCATAGAGGGGATATCCGTTGCCATCGATATGGGGATCGTCTGTAATCAAAAAGCCACGTGTATATAGATAGGGGCGAAAGCCTTGATATGCTTCTATATCCAATTTTTCTCTCAGCATCTCTCCACGCTCCATCCTTTGAATCGGTCGTATATCTGCTGGAACAGCCGCCGGTGGGTCCCCTCTCCCGCGAAAGCGTTGTGGGGGAAGACCAGGACGCCGGGGAGGTCCCACAGGGGGCTCTCCGGCGGGAGGGGCTCCCGCTGGAACACGTCCAGGGCCGCGCCCCGGATCCGCCCCTCCGAGAGGGCCCGGATCAGGGCCTCCTGGTCCACCAGTCCCCCCCGGGCGGCGTTCACCACCAGGGCCGTGGGCCTGAGCAGCCGGAGCCGCCGCTCATCCAGGATGCCCTCCGTCTCCGGGGCCAGAGCCAGGGCCAGGATCAGGATGTCCGCCTGGGGCAGGACCTGGTCCAGCCGGGAGAGGGGCACATACCCCTCGGCCAGCTCCCCCCGGTAGGGGGTCCGGGCGGCCACGATCCGCTCCACCCCGAAGGCCCCCAGCCGCCGGGCCGTCTCCCGGCCGTAGGCCCCGAAGCCCAGGATGCAGGCCCGCCGCCCGGAGAGCTCCCACAGCCCCCGGTCCTTCTCCCAGCGCCGGAGGCGCTGGTTCCCGTGGAAGAAGGGGGCGTTGCGGCAGAGCTCCAGGAGGGCCATCACCGTCCACTCCGCCATGGGCACCGCGTAGACCCCCGCGGCGTTGGACACCCGGACCCCCCGGGCCCGGAGGGCCTCCACCGGGACCCGGTCCATCCCCGCGCTGGTGAGCTGCACGAAGCGCAGCCGGGAGAAGGCCCGGTGGTCGGCGTACTGGAAGAGGCCGTTGCAGACCGCCGCCTCATAGGTCTCGGGGCCCTCCACCGGGGCCCGCTCGTCGGGGTGGAGGACAATCTCCAGCCCCAGGGCCTCCAGCCGCGCCCGCTCCCCCTCCGTCAGGGGGAGGGCGCCGGTCACCAGTGTCCTCACTTCCGCTCCAGCTCCTTCACGATCTCATCCACCCGGCGGCAGACCTCCCGCCGGTTGGCCTCCAGCTCCTCCGGGGACGCCTTGGAGAGGCGCTCCTCCCACCGGCGGATGTCCCCCACGCCCTCCCGGAAGAGGGCCTCGGTCTCCGCCGCCGTCCGCCGCTGCCGCAGGTCGCAGAAGGTGCGGGAGAGGATCGCCAGGGAGGAGCCCAGGCGGCAGTGCTCCCCCATGATCCGCTCCGCCGGGAGCTGCCCGGTGCCCGGCCGGCCGAAGCCGCCGAAGCCGTAGGGCTTCCCCGCCGCCCGGAACTTCCCGCACAGCCGCTCCACCGTGCCGTCGGCCAGGAGCTGGAACAGGAAGGGCAGGCGGTAGCCCAGGTGCAGGTCGTTGAGGCCGATGTGGCACTCGTCCACCCCGGGCACCGCCAGGATCTCGTCGATGCGCTCCACCGCCTCCGGCGTCTCCACCAGCAGGCAGGTCCGGGCCCGCCCCCCCACGATCCGGGTGAAGGCGGCCACCTCTCCGGCGGTGTGGAAGAAGGGGAGCATCACCACGTCCGCCCCCGCCCGGAGCACCGCCTCGATCTGCTCTTGGGAGCCGTCGTGGATGGGGTCCACCCGCACCAGCAGCTCCGCCCGGTCCAGCAGGGGGCGGAGCCGGGCGGCGTCCGCGGCGGTGTGGTGGGACTGGACCGTATCCATGCCCCCCTGCCGCTCCGCCTTGCCCAGGGCCTCCATATCCACGAAGATCCGGTCCACCCCCGCCGCCTGGGCGATCCGGGCGGTCTGGGGGTCGTTGGTGATGAACATGAGCTTGAGATGCACGTCCTTACCCCCTCTCCTCCCGGTCCGCCCCCGTGGGGGCGGCGTCCCCCGGGGCGGTGGCCCCGGTGTTCACGTTGTCCGCGTTGGAGAGCACCTTGAACACGGTGGCCAGCAGGATCCGCAGGTCCAGCAGGGGGGAGACGTGGTGGACGTACCACACGTTCATCTCGATCCGCCGGTGCCACTCCACGCTCTTCCGGCCGTTGACCTGGGCCCAGCCGGTGATCCCCGGCCGCACCAGGAACATCTGCCGCTGCACCGGGTCGTACTCCTCCCAGGGCCAGGGGTGGTAGGTGAGGGGGGCCCGGGGGCCGATGAGGGAGCACTCCCCCTTGAGCAGGTTCAGGAACTGGGGCAGCTCGTCCAGGCTGGTGGCCCGGAGGACCCGGCCGATCCGGGTGACCCGCTGGTCGTCCTTCCCCGAGTACACCCCCGAGCCGGTGTGCTCCGCCCCCACCCGCATGGAGCGGAACTTGTAGATGTCGAACACCTTCCCCCGGTAGCCGATCCGGGGCTGCTTGAAGAGGACGGGGCCCCCGTCCTCCCGCTTGATGAGCAGGGCCACCACCAGGAGGATGGGGGAGCAGAGCACCAGGCCCACCAGCCCCAGGCACCGGTCCAGCCCGTATTTCACCGCCAGATAGGCCCGCTGTCCCCCGGTGAACCGGTGGACCGCCGTCTCTTCTCTCTCCGCCGCTGCCTGCAAAGGGTCCCTCTCCTTCCTCTCCGGGCCCGAGGGCCCAGTCTCTCCGACATTATAGCGCAAAATATGCGGCCAGTAAAGACGAAAACCGCCCGTATTTCTGGGGAAGATCCCGGTCTTGTCGGCATTTCCTCTGTTTTTCTCACCTTTCGGCCTCCGAAAAATATGCCCAGGCTAAACTTGCGCTCCCCTCCCCCTCCCGCCGCCCCGCCCGGGCCTCCGGCGCCGCTTTTTCCGCCGGAGGCGGGAACCTTTCCCTCTCCGGGGCGTCTAAAAGGATAACGGGCCACTGGGCCCTCCCCGGACGGGGCCCCGGAGACCGGCACATCGAGGAAATGGAGGCTGTGAACATGAGGAAGAAACTGCTCGCGCTGCTGCTCTGCGCCGCGCTGCTCTGCGGCGCGTCCCTGCCCGCTTTGGGGGCGGAGGGGACCGCCGACGCCCAGCTCTCCCAGGTGACCCAGGCGGTGAAGGACGTCCTTGGGCTGGACACCACCGCCTACGGGTCCTTCCAGGGGGAGCGCTATGAGGGCGCGCTGGCCCCCACATGGAGCCTGTCCTGGAGCGGGGACGCCGGGTCCCTGTATATCGAGGCCCTGGAGGACGG
>DWZK01000039.1 GCA_019117605.1 Candidatus Intestinimonas stercoravium
CGGGGTAGGACTGGATGGAGAGGGACAGGTGCCGCTCTCCCACAGGGTCGGTGAGGAAGAGATAGGCCATATCTCCGAAAGTGTCATCCTGACGGATGGAGGACTCCACCGGGAGGAAGCCCTCAGGCAGCCACTGGGGGGCGTAGCTCGTATCCATGCCCAGGGCCTCCAGGGCCTCTGCCATGGTCTGGTGCTCCGGCGGCTGGTCGACCTCGGGGGGCGTGTAGGGGATCTCGTCCCGCTGTGTCACCGAGCGGGCCATGTGCCGGGCGGTCTCCAGGTCGATATCCCCGTAGATGCGCCCCGAGTAGATATCCACGGCCCAGGTGACGGTGTGCGCCTCCGGGGCGGTGGAGAGGATATAGTAGGTCCGGCCGTCGAGCTCATAGGTCAGGACGTCCGGATCGTCCACGCCGATGAGCGCCTGCAGTGCCGCATCGGCACTGCTGTGCTGCCGCACCTCATAGGTGTAGCCGGAGCCGCTCTCGGTCCTGTGGTCCTCTGTGAAGAGGAGGGTGCCGTCCGCCTCCTGGACCACCGAGACCTCCATGCCCGGGACCTCATCGCCCGGCACGGGATGCCAGGTGGGGAGCATCTGCTCCTCTATGCCGTAGGCGTCCAGGGCCGCCTGGCCGTCGGAATAACAGCCCTCCGGCTGCACGTTGGGCACATAGCCTGTCTCCAGGCTGTCTGTATCGCCGTATGTGACCTGGAACTGTCCCTTGCTCCACTGCGCGACGGCCCCGAACAGGTCCACCCCCAGGGCCTGAGCCACGGCGGCGGAGGATACCACAGCCGCAGCGGCCACGATAGCCGCCCGGCGGAACACGCGCCGCCCCTTGGGGCGGCGTTCCTTCCCTCCGGGCAAGACCCGGAGGGAAGGAAAAAGATCTCTGTGCACCTCTTGAAAGGCATTCAGAGAGGCCTCCGTGTCGAATCTGATGTCCAGCGGCTCCTGCCGTTCCAGCGCATCCAGACAGGCATCGATGCGGCTGACGTCGAAATGGGCCTCGTCCATCTGGTCGATCAGATCGGAGAGCCGTTCGATCGACTCTTCCAGATCGGGCGCCGGCCTAGGGTCCTGTTTGGACATGCCCGTCCCTCCTCTCTAAACTAGTTATCGCTTGACCGGGCCTGTTCGTGACACAGGAAGGATCTTTTTCCAAAAGCTTTTTGCAGTGGGCTTTGGCGCGGAAGAGGCGGGTGCGGGAGTTGACCTCCGAGATGCCCAGCCGCAGGGCGATCTCCTGATGGGTCAGTTCCTCTTCAAAGAAGAGGAGGAGGATCTCCCGCTCCCTGGGGGAGAGCCCCTCGGGCAGGGCGTCCGCCAGATGTTCCGTCTCCGTCTCCGGCGAGGAGAAGCGGGCGGCATCCTCCAGAGGGACCTCGCGGTGGTATTTGGCCAGCTTCACCTCGGTGAGGATCAGGTGCTGCAGGGTCTTCCATAGCCAGCCGGCGGGATTGGGGTGCGTCTGGAGCTCCTCCTGGTGCTGGAGCAGGCGGACGAAGGCCTCGGATACGAGCTCCTCTGCCAGGGCGGGGGAGCGCAGCTGATAGGCGGCGTAGCGCACCATATTGAGGGCGTTCCGCTCATAGAGCGCCGTGAACCACTGCGTCAGATCCGTCTCCAATCCAATCCCCCCTTCCTGCGGGAATGTCCCAGAGGGCGTGGGAGAGCGCAGGAAAGGCACGCCGCACTGGATATCGTAGGTCCATTATATCAAAGAACGGAGATAAAGCAAGGGCGCGGGCCCCTGGGAGGCCCGCGCCCGGACGCTCAGAGCCGCCGCAGCTCCTCCAGCGTGTCCTGGATGACCTTCTGAGGCAGGTAGAGCTTGGCGAAGCCGATGAGTTGCTCCAACGTGAGGGAGCGGGCGGCGGCGGCCATGGGATGCTTGAGCAGCTTGCCGAACCGCCGCTGGAAGACCGCCCGGGAGCCGGGCCGGTCCAGCAGTTCGCCCACCAGGATCTGGTTATCGCGCAGGTCCAAGACAGATACACCTCCGGGCCATCCTATGCGCGGAGGGGGGAGCCCTTGCATAAAGCGGGGAGAGGTAGTATAATCAAACGGCTGATACCCGCAAAGGCTGGAAAGGAGAGAAAGCGTGCCCATGGGCAGAAAACGAAAGAAGAGCGGTCCTCTGCGGAACACGGCGGAGGCGCTGCGGCAAAAGCGCGGAGCGGTAGCCACCATCTATGTGATCTTACGGGTGGCGGTGATCGTCACTATGGTGGCGCAATTTTTCAACGGGAATTTCGAGAACGTGTTCCTGTGTGCGCTGACCCTCGTCCTCTTCCTGGTGCCCACTTTCATCGAGCGGCAGATCCGCGTGGATCTGCCCGACACATTGGAGGTCATCATACTCCTCTTCATCTTCGCGGCGGAGATCCTGGGGGAGATCCAGGAGTATTATATCACGTTCCCCCATTGGGATACGATGCTCCACACCTTCAACGGGTTCCTGTGCGCGGCCATCGGCTTCGCCCTGGTGGATATCCTCGACCGCAGCGAGCGTTTCTCCATCCAGCTCTCCCCGCTGTTCCTGGCCCTGGTGGCATTTTGTTTCTCCATGACGATCGGAGTGCTGTGGGAGTTCTTCGAGTGCCTGATGGACCTGCTCCTCCATGTGGATATGCAGAAGGACACCATCGTCCACACAGTCTCCTCCGTGATGCTGGACCCCACCGGCGGCAACACGCCCACCGCCATCCGGGATATCACAAATGTGATCGTGGTGACGGCGGACGGGAGCCAATATCCGCTGGGGCTGGGCGGCTACCTGGACATCGGCATCCTGGACACCATGGAGGATCTGTTCGTGAATTTCATCGGGGCCATCCTCTTCTCAGTGATCGGCTACTTTTTCGTAAAGTCCAGGGGGCAGGGCAGATTCGCCCGACGGTTCATCCCCCGGGTGCTGTCGGAGACGGAGATGGAAGAGAGCGGCGGCGCGGACGCATAACGGCAGGTGGGCTGGAGATACTACCTCCGTACCCTCGGGGAATCAGGAGGGCACCATCAAAGGAGGTCGTCGATCATGAACCAGAGAAATGCCAATCCCAGCATCGCGTGTACAGTGAACACCTGCGCCTATCACTGCAAGGATCAGGACCACTGCTCTCTCAGCTCCATTCGGGTGGGCTGCTGCGGCGCCCAGCCCATGGACTGTGCGTCCACCGAGTGCGCGTCCTTCAAGAAGGGCTGACGGGATAAGAGCAGGGCTGGAGGCGGGAGCTCCCGGGTCCGGATAGGCTCCCTCCACGAGAAGGGCGGGCGGATGCGCGGAGGCGCACCGCCCGCCCTTCTCCGCCCTTCGTGGAAAATCATATTGCAGCGCCGGGGAGAATGTGATATGCTGTTCGGGGCCCCGGCAGCGGGGCCTTTTGAGAACATGACAGTAAGGAGTGACATCGAGATGCAGAAATATGTCTGTGACGCCTGCGGTTATATCTACGACCCCGAGGTGGGCGATCCCGATAACGGCGTGGCCCCCGGCACTGCCTTCGAGGACCTGCCCGAGGACTGGGTGTGCCCCCTCTGCGGCCTGGGGAAGGAGCAGTTCTCCAAGGAGGACTGAGCCCCACAGAGGTACCATGGAGAAGAAGCTCCCCGGCGGCTGCCTGGCCGCCGGGGAGCTTTCCACTTGACGGATAAAAACGGGAGCTCCCGGCCCTGATCAGGGCTGGGAGCTCCTCATATGGTCTGTGATACGGCGGTTCAGGCCAGCTGGGCCTTGGCCAGCTCGGTGAGCTGGGTGAAGGCGGCCTTGTCGTTGACAGCCAGCTCGGCGAGCATCTTACGGTTGATCGCCACGCCGGCCTTCTTCAGGCCGTTCATGAAGGTGGAGTAGTTCATGCCGTTCATCTTGCAGGCGGCGGAGATCCGGGTGATCCACAGGGACCGGAAGTCGCGCTTCTTCAGACGGCGGCCGGTGTAGGCGTACTTGAGGGACTTCATGACCTGCTCGTTGGCCATCTTGAAGTGCTTGCTCTTGGCGCCCCAGTAACCCTTCGCCAGCTTCAGGACTTTATTTCTTCTCTTGCGCGTCATCATCGCGCCCTTGACTCTAGCCATTATCGTTCAGCCTCCTATGTTATGATCAGTCTTTTAGATTATTTGTAGGGGATCATGCGCTTGATGGCGGACACATTGGTCTTGTCCGCGTAAGCGGCAGCCCGGAGGCCTCTCTTGCGCTTGGTATCCTTGCCGTGGCCGTTGAGGAGATGGGACTTATAGGCGTGGGCGCGCTTGACCTTGCCGGTCTTGGTGAGGTTGAATCTCTTCTTCGCGCCGCTGTGGGTCTTCAGCTTGATCGTAGGCATAACAGTCGACTCCTTTTTCGTTACTTTGAGGTTTCCTTGGAGACCTTCGGGGACAGGAACATGTTCATGTGGCGGCCGTCCAGCTTGGGATCTTTGTCCATGACGGCGATCTCGGCGCAGCCCGCGGCGAACTTCTGGAGCAGGTCGCGGCCGATATCAGTGTGGGCCATCTCACGCCCGCGGAAGCGGACGGTGACCTTCACCCGGTTGCCCTCGCTCAGGAATTTCATGGCGTTGCGGAGCTTCACATTGAAATCGTTGACATCGATGCCGGGGGACATGCGCACCTCTTTGATCTCCACGACGTGCTGGTTCTTCCTGGCCTCTTTCTCCCGCTTGGCCTGCTCGAACTTGTACTTGCCGTAGTCCATCAGCTTGCACACAGGGGGATTGGCCGTGGGGGAGATCTTGACCAGGTCCAGATCGGCCTCCTCGGCCCTGGCCAGGGCCTCCCGGGCGGACATGATGCCCAGCTGTTCTCCGGTGGCGGAGATCAGGCGGACCTCCCGGTCCCGGATCTCGTCGTTGATCTGATGACTCATGCTACTGATACGAAAGCACCTCCAATTCAAATGCACAAATGAAAACGCGGACGCCCGGAAAGGCACCCGCGATCAAACGACAAAACAACGCCGGTCTCCCGGCGGAACGTTCTATGTTGACCTCTTCGCCTTGGGCTGAAGGTGAGGACGGGGCACCGTTCCTGCTTTATTTTGCTCCAACAGTATAACAGGGGGCGACTGCTTTGTCAAGCAAAAGATCGAAGGCTCGGGCGTTTCATCTGTAGGAGTACAATACATGTTGGACAAATGAATAAAAAAGGATGAAGGATACGGCCTCATCGGTTATAGTTGGAGTTGCAGACAACAACACAACGAGAGGGGGCCATATCCTTCATGAGCAAGAGTATAA
>DWZK01000040.1 GCA_019117605.1 Candidatus Intestinimonas stercoravium
TTCTTGGAGTCGTACTGGAAGTACGCCTGGACATACTTGTCGGTGTGGTCGCCGATGATCTTGATGGAGTTCTTGTTGGCGCCCACGGTGCCGTCGCCGCCCAGGCCCCAGAACTTGCACTCGATGGTGCCCTCGGCAGCGGTGTTGGGGCAGTCGTGCTCGGGCAGGGACAGGTCGGTCACGTCGTCCACGATGCCGATGGTGAACTGGCGCTTGGGGGCGTCCTTCTGGAGCTCCTCATACACGGCGAAGACGCTCTTGGGCGGGGTGTCCTTGGAGCCCAGGCCGTAGCGGCCGCCGATGATGGTGGCCTGCCGGCCCGCGTTGGCGAAGGCGGTGACCACGTCCAGATAGAGGGGCTCGCCCTGGGCGCCGGGCTCCTTGGTCCGGTCGAGGACGGCGATCTTCTTGGCGGTCTCGGGGATGGCGGAGAGCAGCTTGTCGGCCCGGAAGGGGCGGTACAGGCGGACCTTCACCAGGCCCACCTTCTCGCCGTGGGCGTTGAGGTAGTCGATGACCTCCTCGGTCACGTCGCAGATGGAGCCCATGGCGATGATGACCCGGTCGGCGTCGGGGGCGCCGTAGTAGTTGAAGAGCTGGTAGTCGGTGCCCAGCTTCTCGTTGACCTTGGCCATGTACTCCTCCACGATGCCGGGCAACGCCTCGTAGTACTTGTTGGCGGCCTCACGGTGCTGGAAGAAGATGTCGCCGTTCTCGTGGGAGCCGCGCATGACGGGCCGCTCGGGGTTGAGGGCGCGCTTGCGGAAGGCCTCCACGGCGTCCATGTCCACCATGTCCTTCAGGTCGTCGTAGTCCCAGATCTCGATCTTCTGGATCTCGTGGGAGGTACGGAAGCCGTCGAAGAAGTTCACGAAGGGGACACGGCCCTTGATGGCGGCCAGGTGGGCCACAGCGCCCAGGTCCATGACCTCCTGGGGGTTGGTCTCAGCCAGCATGGCGAAGCCGGTCTGGCGGCAGGCCATGACGTCGGAGTGGTCGCCGAAGATGTTCAGGCTCTGGGCGGCCACGGTACGGGCGGACACATGGAACACCGCGGGGAGCAGCTCGCCGGCGATCTTGTACATGTTGGGGATCATCAGCAGCAGGCCCTGAGAGGCGGTGTAGGTGGTGGTCAGGGCGCCCGCGTTCAGGGAGCCGTGCACGGTACCGGCGGCGCCGGCCTCAGACTGCATCTCGATGACCCGCACAGGGTCGCCGAAGATGTTCTTGCGGCCAGCGGCAGCCCACTGGTCCACATTGTCGGCCATGGGGCTGGAGGGCGTGATCGGGTAGATGCCCGCCACCTCGGTGAACGCATAGGAGACGTGCGCCGCGGCGGTATTGCCGTCCATGGACTTCTTTTTTCTGGCCATGTTCTTCGTTCCTCCTTAATTGTCAACAATGGAGTCCTCCATTTTTTCGTTCTTATCCTATCACTCTTCCTTTCATTTGTAAACCGCTTCTTACTTCTAAATATAGGATTTCAGCAATGCGCCCAAAATTGGTCCTTCCAATTTGGCAAAACGGAAAAAATGACGGCCCGGGCGGCCGGAAGGATCCGGGCGGATACCACACAGCGGAGGGCGAAGGGACGGAAAACAGGACCTATCTCCCATTTTTCCCACCTTTTTTGTCATATTTTGTGGGGGACTCGCTCCGCAGCCCCCATCCTCCTCTCCTGTAAGGCGGTGCCCCCCTGCTCTGCAAGCGCCTCTCCCCGGGCCTTCCCGGCGCCGGGGCCGTCCGGGGCAGGGGGCAAAAAATCGGGGCCTCTGTGCTTCCGGCATGGTGCATCTCCTCCCGCCATGTGATATACTGGAGAAAAATGAACAGAAGGAGGAGCCCCCATGAAAAAACGCATCCTGGCGCTGGCCCTGGGCCTGTGCCTGTCTGCGGTCCCGGCCTCGGCGGCGGCTTCCGCCCCGCCTGCCAGCTACACCACGCCCTCCGGCCTGACCATCCAGGTCACCCGGCCCGCCGTGACTTCTCTGGGAGGGGCCCCCACCTACCTGGGGGACGGCGTGTTCCAGGTCCGGGAGGACAGCGGCGTATACGGCCTGTATGACATCAACGCCACCCGGCTGGGTGAACTTGCCGAAGGCATGACCCTGCTGGGGGACTTCCACGACGGCCTGTGCCCTGTGCGGGCCTATGACATATACACCGCCGAGACCAACTGCGGCTATATCGACAAGACCGGCAGGCTGGCGGTCCCTGCCCGGTACCAGGAGGTCCAGGAGTTCAGCGGCGGGTATGCCGCCGTGAAGGACGGGAGCGGCTGGGGCTATATCGACGCCGCCGGCGCTCAGGCGGTCCCCTGTCAGTATCAGTCGGCCTATCCCTTCCAGAACGGGGAGGCGGTGGTGGAGCGCCACGTCCAGGTGCAGGGCTTCCCCTATACCCGCCATGCTTTCATCGACACCGCCGGTCAGATCGTCCGGGAGTTCCCCACCCGGACGGAGATGGTATCGGTAGGCTTGGGCTCGGTGCCCATGCCGTGGGATGACTGCACTCCTGTGGACGGGCTCTGGGTGGACGGCGTGATGCTGGTGGAGAAGGTCAACACTTCCGCCGAGATCGTGGACCCGGACGGCCTTCTCCCGACCCGCTACGGCCTCCTGGACAAAAGCGGCAGCGTCCAGGCCCTCCCCGGCCTGGATCAGGACTCCGATATGGATGTGCTGTCCTATCTGGGCGGCGACCGCTACCTTGTCTCCAAAATGAGCGCACGGGCCATCCTCAGCGGCAGCGGCGAGGTAGTCTTCCCCTATGTCTATTACTACTATGACCTGCGGAAGTTCGACCTGGACACCGGTCTGGCCGCGGTGACCGACTCCGGGGCGTGCGGCCTGCTGGACCGTGACGGCAATTACGTCATCCCCGTGGCAAAGGAGTGGACCGGCCTGTCCAACTTCCTGGACGGTATCAGCGTGGGCAGCTGGTATGACCCCAGCGGGCCCTTTATCCCCTATGTCCTCCAGCTCGGCAGCGCGCCGGTCCCTGCGGACCCGGAGCCCGGCCCCCAGCCCGCTGGGGACGCCCCCTCCTCCTGGGCGGCGGAGCAGGTGGATGAGGCCATCGCCGCCGGCCTGGTGCCCGCCGGCCTGCAGGGCGGCTACACCCAGCCCATCACCCGGGCGGAGTTCTGCGCCCTGGCGGTGGAGCTCTACGAGACGGTGAAGGGCACGGAGATCACCCAGCGGGCCTCGTTCAGCGACACCATCGACATAAACGTTCTGAAGATGGCCGGGTTGGGGGTCGCTTACGGCGCGGGCGACGGCACCTTCGACCCCGACGGCACGCTGACCCGGGAGCAGGCGGCCGCCATGCTCTCCCGCCTGGCGATGGTGCTGGGCCGCTCCCTGCCGGCGGGGACGGCCGCCTTCACCGACAGCGCCGCCATCTCCTCCTGGGCCGCCGATGCGGTGGGGCAGATGCAGGAGAGCGGCGTCATGGGCGGCACCGGCGATGGAGCATTCACCCCCCAGGGCGCCTACACCCGGGAGCAGTCCATCCTCACGATCCTCCGG
>DWZK01000005.1 GCA_019117605.1 Candidatus Intestinimonas stercoravium
TGCCGTACGAGAACCGGACCATCATGTCCAACCTGGCCAAGCGCCCCCTGAAGAAGCTGCTGGTGGAGGACCTGAAGCTGCACACCGTCAGCGAGCAGTACGGCTCTCTGCTGCGGATCGCCGCCGGCGACCTGGGCGACCAGAATTCTGCCCAGCAGGACGAGAAGTATATCAGCCGCACCAGCGATTGGCGGTATGCCACCCCCGACATGGAGGCTCCCCAGACCGCCGAGTCCTGGCGCTCCATGCCTCAGAAGGCAGCCGAGTGGTGGAAAAAAATAGAATCAGGCGAGATCGAGAACCCCTATGTATTCGAGCACAGCAATGAGCCGGAGGGCTACGAATTTTAAAATGGATGTCTGAGCAGGGAGGGAGGGGGCCGCAGGCGGCCCCTCTCCTCCCCAGGCTCATATTCGTAAGGAGTTGAACACATCATGGCTAAAACGATCATAACCGCCGCGCTCACCGGCGCGGTCACCCCCGCGGGCTATAAGATCCCCGAGACCCCTCAGCAGATCGCTGACGAGGCCTATGACGCCTGGAAGCTGGGCGCCGCTGTGGTCCACCTCCACATGCGCGCCGACGACGGCCTGGGCGCCATGGACAAGGAGAAGTTCCGCGAGACCATCAAACTCATCCGCAGCCACAAGGACTGCGATGTCATCATCAATTGCACCTCCTCCGGCGCGTCTCCGGAGCACCCCGCTACCGATGACGAGCGCATGGCCCACCACAAGGAGATCCCGGGGATCGAGATGGGCTCCTATGACGCAGGCTCCTTCAACTGGATGCCCGGCGGCGTGTTCATCAACTCTCCCCAGTTCCTCCAGAAGCTGGGCGACCTCTATATGGAAAAGGGCATCAAGCCTGAGATCGAGATCTTCGACGCCGGCATGCTGGGCGTGGCCAACTACTTTGCCAAGAAGGGCCACCTGTCCACGCCCTGCCACTACCAGTTCTGCCTGGGCGTACTGGGCGGTATGCCTGCCACTGTGGAGAACCTGCTCTATCTGGTGCAGCACATCCCCGCCGGTTCCACTTGGTCCGCCTTCGGCGTGGGCAAGGGCCATCTGCCCATCATGTTCGCTGCCCTGGCTCTGGGCGGCCACATCCGTGTGGGCATGGAGGACAACGTGGTCTTCGAGGTGAAGGAGAACGGCGAGAAGGTCATGGCCACCAACCACATGCTGGTGGAGCGGGCCGTCTCTGCCGTGAAGGCCTTTGGCAACGCTCCTGCCACTCCTGCCGAGGCCCGTGAGATGCTGGGCATCCCCGCCTTTGACGGAGACAAGGTCCGTGCCGCTCTGGGCATCTGATCTGTACGCATCTTCTCTTCATTCTTCTTCCTATACTACAGAAGCAGCGCTCCCGCTTTTGCGGGAGCGCTGCTTCTATCTATAGATGATGTTCCGATGACGGGAGCCAGCCTCTGGGCCCTTTTGGGAGGGCCGACCACATGGGGGAGAGGATCACCTCCCCTCGAAGAAAGCCCTGGGGTTGTCCACCAGCAGACGATCCACGGCGGTCTGATCCAGTCCGCGCTCCTTCAGGGCGGGGAGCACCCGGCGGTGGATGAAGGTATAGTCCTCCTCCAGGTGCATCCAGTCAGAGTTCTTGGTGGTCTCCCAGCTGTCCCAGAAGGCCAGATAGGCGGCCAGGTCGTGGCTCAACAGGAGGCGGTGGCCCCAGCCCTGCCGGCACAGGGCGGCGATGGTGTCCACCCGGGGCTCCAGGCCCAGATCCCGGTCACAGAAGCCGAACCGGTCCATGCCCAGCCAGCAGCCCCGCTCCAGCATGGCGGTGAGGTAGTCCAGATCGGTGGTGTCGCCACTGTGGCCCAGGATGACTCGCCCGGCGGGGACGCCGCACGCCTCGAAGAGGTCCAGGATGTCTCCGCCGCTCCGGACGGAGGGGTCATGGTGGCAGAAGATCGGCAGGCCGGTCTCCTTTGCCACACGGCCGGTGGCGTGGAGCACCTTGTGCAGCAGGGGCGTGACACCGGCATGGGCCACGCCTGCCTTCAGGATGCCGGGCTTGCTGTCGGTGCCGGAGATGCCGTCGGTGCAGTCGCCCATGAGCAGGTCGTAGATCTGCTCCTCATCCCGGAAGCCCAGCCAGGGCTCCTCCTGGTAGTAGAAGCCGGTGGAGGCGATGAAGTTCAGCCCGGTGCGCTGGGCCACCTCCCGGATGAGCCGGATATCCCGGCCCAGGTTGACAGGGGTGCCGTCCACGACGGTATGTACGCCCAGCTCCTTCGCCTTGCCCAGCTGTCCCGCCGCGATGGCCGCCACCTGCTCGAAGTCGAAGAAGCGCGCTCCGAAATTCATCCGCATGGACCAGTCCGCGCAGGTGATATGCTCGTGTATCAGCGTCTGTCCCAGCTCCGCCGGGTCGATGGGACCGAAAATACCTTGGATCGCCATGATGTCGTCCTCCTTGACAGCATTTATTTACCCTGATTATATCACGGCTGCCGTCCGCGGCCTTATACCATCTATTTATAAAGGTATTCACGCTGCGATATAGCGGAGACGCCGGAACACATATCTCCCGCCGTATGCTCATATGCTGTATGGGATGTGATCGAACATGACGGCAGCGCAGACAGGCGGTCAGACCGCTGTTGTACGAAAGAGGGAGATCATGCTCCAGGTCAACCAGAAGCTGTTTGAAACTGGGGCCATCTCGCGGACAGTATATGAGCAGGCAAAGGTAAAGATCGTGAGCGGCGCATAGAGCAAGGTAAAACGTCCCGCTGCGCCCAGGCCCACCGGGTCCCGGAGGATAAGCCTGCCGGGACCTTTTTTGCGGCTGCGGGCAGGGAAGAAGGAGAGGACGGATATGGATATCTATGAGATCAGGAACGAGCTGAATGGCAAGACGATCTTCGAGCTCCCCCTCCGGGTGACCTATTACGCCAGGGTCTCCACGGACAAGGACGCGCAGCTCCACTCTCTCTCAGCGCAGGTCCAGTATTATTCGGAGCTCATCCGGAAGAACCCGAGCTGGCGCTTCGTGGAGGGGTATGTGGACGAGGGGATCAGCGGGACCAGCACGGACAAGCGGGAGAGCTTCCTGCGCATGATCGATGACGCCCGCAGCGGACGGTTCGACTTCATCATCACAAAGGAGATCTCACGTTTCTCCAGGAATACGCTGGACAGCATCCGGTATACCCAGGAGCTGCTGAGATACGGCGTGGGGGTGCTCTTCCAGTCGGACAATATCAATACGCTGATGCCAGATGCGGAGCTGCGCCTGACGATCATGTCCAGCATCGCCCAGGACGAGGTGCGGAAGATCTCGGAGCGGGTCAAATTCGGCTTCAAGCGGGCCATCGAGAAGGGGACCGTACTGGGGAGCGACCGCATCTGGGGCTACCGGAAGCAGGGGGGGCGGCTCGTGATCCAGGAGGAGGAGGCGGAACTCGTGCGGACGATCTTCGACTTGTATGCCAACCAGCAGCTGGGGATACGAAGGGTCGCGGGCCGCCTGACGGACCTGGGCTACCGCAACTCCAATGGGAACGCGCTCTCCTTCAGCACGATCCGGGGGATCCTGCGCAACCCCAAATACAAGGGCTACTACTGCGGGGGGAAGAGCAGCAAGGTGGACCACAAGCTCAAGAAAGTGAAGAACTTCACGCCGGATCAGTGGGTGATATATAAAGATGAGGTGAACGTGCCTCCCATCGTGTCCGAGGCGGTCTGGGAGAAGGCCAACCAGCTCCTCGACCGGCGCTCCGCCAAGCAGAGCGCAGAGGACAGGACCAGCTATCAGAACAAATATCCCTACAGCGGGAAGGTGCTCTGTGGCCTCCATAGAGAGCCCTATTACCGCAGTCTGTACCACTACAAGAGCGGTGACAGGGAGGTCTGGCGATGCCGGGAATACGTCAGAGACGGAAAGCGGGGCTGTGCCTCGCCGCCCATCTATACGGCGGAGCTGGACGATATGGTCCGCCAGTCTCTGTGGGAGCTCCCGCTCGAGAAAGAGGAGATCGTCCACGACCTCATCCAAATCTATACCGGCCTTACCGGGGGTGCGAAGATAGAGGAGGAACTGGCCAAGTGCAGGGCGGCTGTGGACGGGGTCCTCCGGCGGAAGGACAAGCTGCTGGACCTGAACATAGACGGCAGGATCTCGGATGAGGAGCTCGCTCTGCGCAACGGCCGCTTCAACGAAGAGCTGGAAAAGCTGCGGGCGCAGCTCCGGGAACTGGAAGAGGAGCGGCGCAAAGAGCGAGAGATGGCGGAGCGCATGGAGGGGCTGACGGAAGCCGTGACGCGGGAGCTGGCGTTCCCGGGCGGATTCTCCATCGGCCTCATCGATGCGCTGCTGGACCGGGCGGAGGTGTTCGGGACCGGGAGCGGGGATCTCCTCCGGGTCAAGCTCTATTTGAAGGGGGGACCGGATGAGCTGGAGTACACGGTGCGGAGGGTGCGGGGCGGAGCTTCTGTTTGTACCAGACGATACATATGATCCGTGCGGATATCGAGACAGAGGTCTCGCCCATCGTGGGCAACGAGAAGCAGTCGGAGGAGATGATCCACTATCTGCTCCAGGAGTTCGAGGGAGATACGGCGAAGATCTGGCAGTCCAATATCTTCGGCAAGTCCTTCCACGAACTGGTGAGCGAGGACCTCAACGGCAAGCTGAAGCGGATGCCCGAGGATGCCCGCGCCAAACTCCAGGAGACCCTCCAGCGTATCATCAACGAGGGGTCGGGGGGGCTCATCTGTATCATTTTGTAGGTACATGCTGTAAGCGGCCCGGGGCAAGCCCCGGGCCGATCCACATATCTGGGGGAGAGCGATGAGAAGGAAAAATACTTTACAGCTTTTGCCCGCCTTCAGCAAACAGGGCAAGGCCCTCGCGGTCCAGCAGGCGGAGGGCACGGTAGCCGGTGGAGAGCCAGCCCCGCCGGGCGAACTCCCCCAGCACCCGGCTCACCGTCACCCGGCTGGTCCCCACGGCGGCGCCGATCTCTTCGTGGGTAGAGCGTATCGACCCGTCGGGCAGGCTGGGCAGGGAGAGGAGGTGGCGGGCGATCCGCTGGTCGGCGGGGCGGAAGGACATGCCCCCCACATGGTCGGAGAGGAGGCGCACGGTACGGGCCAGGTATTGGAGCATAGGGGGGGCCAGCTCCGGGTGGGAGCGGAAGACCTGGTCCAGGCGGGCGCGGTCCACCGAGATGACCCGGCATTCGGTGACCGCTGCCGCAGAGGTGACCCTGGGGCAGCCGTCGAAGAAAGAGGCCTCGCCCATCAGGTCTCCCGAGCGGTGGAGGGTGAGCACCCGTTCTTCGCCGGACTCGGAGCTGATATAGCTGCGCACCGTGCCCGAGAGCAGGTAGTAGAACACGTCCGCATCGGTGTCCTGAAGGTAGATCAACTGGCCGGGCGCGTAGCGCTGGGGCTTTTGCCCCTGGGCCAGGGGGGCCCAGATATCGTGAGGCGTCATGAGCGGGATCCCTCCTTGAAAAGGTCGCTGTTTTCTAGATTGTATCATGGTTAACATTCTTTGCGCAAGGGATATGTCATAATTTGAACACGATCAAACAAGAGGAGGGACCCGAACATGGGTATGACCATGACCCAGAAGATCCTGGCCAGGCATGCGGGACTGCCGTCTGTGGAGGCGGGGCAGCTCATCGAGGCCAAACTGGACCTGGTGCTGGGCAACGACATCACCACCCCTGTGGCCATCACGGAGTTCGACAAGGCGGGGCTGACCCAGGTGTTCGACCGGGACAAGATCGCCATCGTGCTGGACCACTACACGCCCTGCAAGGATATCAAGGCGGCGCAGCTGTGCGCCAAGGCCCGGGATTTCGCCCGCCGCTTCCAGATCACCCACTTCTATGATGTGGGCCAGATGGGGGTGGAGCACGCGCTGATCCCCGAGAAGGGGCTGGCCGCCCCGGGAGAGGTCATCATCGGCGCGGACTCCCACACCTGTACTTACGGCGCCCTGGGGGCGTTCTCCACCGGCGTGGGCTCCACCGACATGGCGGCCGGTATGGCTACGGGGCTGTCCTGGTTCAAGGTGCCTTCCGCGATCAAGGTAGTGCTCAAGGGGAAGCTCCCCCGGTTCGTCAGCGGCAAGGACGTGATCCTCCACCTGATCGGCCAGATCGGAGTGGACGGCGCCCTCTACAAGTCCCTGGAGTTCGCCGGGGAAGGGGTGGCGGAGCTCACTATGGACGACCGCTTCACCATCGCCAACATGGCCATCGAGGCGGGGGCCAAGAACGGCATCTTCCCGGTGGACGAGCAGACCCGGACCTATCTCCAGGGCCGGGTGGACCGCCCCTGGGAGGCGGTGGAGCCCGATGCCGACGCGGTCTACGAGCGGGAAGTGGTCATCGACCTGTCCGCCCTCCGTCCCACTGTGTCCCTGCCCCACCTGCCCTCCAACACCCGCACTGTGGACGAGGCGGCGGGCATGGAGCTCCAGCAGGTGGTCATCGGCTCCTGCACCAACGGCCGCCTGAAGGACCTCCAGGAGGCCGCCGAGATCCTCCGGGGCCGGAAGGTGGCCGGCGGCGTGCGCTGCATCGTCATCCCCGCCACCCAGCAGATCTATATGGACGCTATGGCCCAGGGCCTGATCCAGGTGTTCATCGAGGCGGGCTGTGCCGTCTCCACGCCCACCTGCGGCCCCTGCCTGGGCGGCCATATGGGGGTGCTCTCCGACGGAGAGCGGGCCATCTCCACCACCAACCGGAACTTCGTGGGCCGCATGGGCCCCGTGAGCTCCGAGATCATCCTGGCCAGCCCCGCCGTGGCGGCGGCCTCTGCCGTGACCGGCGTCGTGACCGATCCGGCCACCATCATGGGAGGTGAGCGGTAATGAAAGTCTATAAGTACCCGGACAACGTGGATACCGACGTGATCATCCCCGCCCGGTATCTGAACGCCCCGGACGAGAAGTCCCTGGCCTCTCACTGCATGGAGGACATCGACGCGGCCTTCGCCGGCTCCGTGGAGCCGGGGGATGTCGTGGTGGCGGGGGCCAACTTCGGCTGCGGCTCCTCCCGGGA
>DWZK01000041.1 GCA_019117605.1 Candidatus Intestinimonas stercoravium
TACCGGGAGAACCAGGCCGTGGTGGAGCGGGTCATGGACTCCAACGACCTGGAGCGGGAGCGGGGCATCACCATCCTGGCCAAGAACACCGCCGTGGAGTACAACGGCGTGAAGATCAACATTGTGGACACCCCGGGCCACGCCGACTTCGGCGGCGAGGTGGAGCGCATCCTGAAGATGGTCAACGGCGTCATCCTGCTGGTGGACGCCGCCGAGGGCCCCATGCCCCAGACCCGCTTTGTGCTGTCCAAGGCCCTGGAGCTGGGCCACCGGGTCATCGTGGTGGTGAACAAGATCGACCGCCCCGACCAGCGGGTGTATGAGGTCATCGACGAGGTGCTGGAGCTGCTCATGGACCTGAACGCCACCGACGAGCAGCTGGACTCCCCCATGCTGTTCTGCTCCGGCCGGCAGGGCACCGCCTCCGTCCAGCCCGACGAGGCGGGCAGCGATCTGAAGCCCCTGTTCGACACCATCCTGGAGTATATCCCCGCCCCCGAAGCGGATGTGGACGCCCCCTTCCAGATGCTGGTCTCCTCCATCGACTACAACGAGTTTGTGGGCCGCATCGCCATCGGCCGTATTGAGCGTGGCGTGATCAAGCAGAACCAGGAGATTGCCGTATGCAACTACCACGACCCGGACGCCGCCCCCAAGAAGGCCAAGGCCACCGCTCTCTATGAGTTCGACGGCCTGGCCAAGGTCCCCGTCCAGGAGGCCACCGCCGGCAACATCATCGCCATGAGCGGCATCGGCGACGTGACCATCGGCGACACCATCTGCGCCCCCGACTGTGTGGAGCCCATTGAGTTCGTCAAGATCTCCGCCCCCACCATCGAGATGACCTTCTCCGTCAACGACTCCCCCTTCGCCGGTCGGGAGGGCAAGTTCGTCACCAGCCGCCAGCTGCGGGACCGGCTGTTCCGGGAGACCCTGAAGGACGTGTCCCTGAAGGTGTCCGAGGTGGAGAACTCCACCGACTCCTTCAACGTGGCCGGCCGGGGCGAGATGTCCCTGTCCATCCTCATGGAGACCATGCGCCGGGAGGGCTATGAGTTCCAGGTGTCTCCCCCCCGGGTGCTCTACCAGGAGATCGATGGCAAGAAGTGCGAGCCCATGGAGCTGCTGGTGGCCGACGTGCCCAACGACTACACCGGAGCGGTCATTAACAAGCTCCAGTCCCGGCGGGCCGACCTGCAGAACATGACTCCGGTGGGGAACCGCACCAAGCTGGAGTTTATGGTCCCCTCCCGGGGCCTGTTCGGCTACCGCAACGAGTTTTTGACCGATACCAAGGGGGAGGGCATCATGGCCTCCGTCTTTGACCACTATGAGCCCATGCGCGGGGACATCCAGCGCCGTTCCACCGGCTCTCTGGTGGCCTTCGAGACCGGCGAGGCGGTGACCTACGGCCTCTTCAACGCCCAGGAGCGGGGCACCCTGTTCATCGGCCCGGGCACCCCGGTGTACGCCGGCATGATCGTGGGCGAGACCCCCAAGGCGGAGGACATCTCCGTCAACGTGTGCAAGAAGAAGCAGCTGACCAACATGCGGGCCTCCGGCTCCGACGAGGCGCTGCGCCTGACGCCTCCCAAGCAGATGTCCATGGAGCAGTGCCTGGAGTTCCTGGCCGACGACGAGCTGCTGGAGTGCACCCCCGAAAATTTACGCCTGCGCAAGCGCGTTCTGGACCACGGTGAGCGCATGAAGCTGGCCTCCAAGAAAAAGGGGTAAGTTTTTCTGTCCCTGAAGAATTCAAAGGACACGCTCCGCATCGCTGAAAACCGGCGATGCGGAGCGTGTTTGCTTTACAGATTGATCCCGCTGACAGGCCGCGGCGCGGCCATTCTGCACTGGCGGCCCTGCGGTTCGCTTCCATATCAAACGCCCTATATCGGGCTTTTTTCAAAAAAGTGTTTTGTAGAAAATCCAAACCCCAGTCCAATATGGTATCATGATATCAATGTCCGGCACTCTCTGAACAGGGCCGGGATTTCAATTTCCAGGGGGCGACTATCATGTCCATCCGTACAGATGCGCAAACCATCATCCAGGAGGCCCTGACGGCCTGCCTGCCCGACCAGGCGGTGCGCCGGGCCCTGGAGGGCCGGACCTTCGGCGCGGGCCGCGTCTTTCTTGTGGCCGTGGGCAAGGCGGCCTGGCAGATGGCCCACTGCGCCGCCCGGCTGCTGGGGGACCGGCTGGAGGCCGGGGTGGTGGTGACCAAGCACGGACACAGCCGGGGGGAGATCCCCCGGTGCACCGTCTATGAGGGGGGGCACCCGGTCCCCGATGAGGACTCCTTCCGGGGCACCCGGGCGGCCATGGAGCTGGTGGAGGATCTGACGGCGGAGGACACGGTGGTGTTTCTGGTGTCCGGCGGGGGCTCCGCCCTGTTTGAGTGTCCTCTCATCCCGGCGGAGGAGCTCTCCCATCTGACCCAGGCCATGCTGGCCTGCGGGGCGGACATTGTGGAGATGAACACCGTCCGCAAGCGGCTGTCCGCCGTGAAAGGGGGGAGGTTCGCCCAGCTGTGCGCCCCGGCCCAGGTGTTCTCCATCGTCCTGTCCGATATTCTGGGGGACCCCCTGGACATGATCGCCTCCGGCCCCGCCTACCCGGACCAGTCCTCCTGCGCGCAGGCCCAGGAGGTGGCGGAGAAGTACCAGCTCCCCCTGTCGCCCCAGGCCCAGGCCCTCCTCCAAGAGGAGACCCCCAAGGCGCTGGACAACGTGGAGACGGTGATCACCGGCAGCGTCCGGGAGCTGTGCGCCGCCGCCGGGGCGGCCTGCCGGCGGCTGGGCTATGAGCCGGTCCTGCTCACCGACCAGCTGTGCTGTCAGGCCAAAGAGGCGGGCTCCTTCCTGGCCTCCATCGCCAGGACCCACCAGGGTACGAAGAAGTCTCTGGCCTTTCTGGCCGGGGGCGAGACAGTGGTCCTCCTCACCGGCCAGGGGAAGGGGGGCCGCAACCAGGAGCTGGCCCTCTCCGCCGCCCAGGGAATCGCGGGGCTGGCGGATACTCTGATCTTCTCCCTGGGCTCCGACGGCACCGACGGCCCCACCGACGCGGCGGGGGGACTGGTGGACGGAAGCACGAAAGACCGCCTGGAGGCGGCGGGCCTCACCATCCACCAGGTTCTGGCGGAGAACGACGCCTACCACGCCCTGGACCGGGTGGACGGTCTCATCCGCACCGGCCCCACCGGCACCAACGTAAACGACGTGGCAGTGGTACTCATCAAACGATAAACGATAAGAAAGCGGGAGGAACCTGAGTTCCTCCCGCTTTTACGATCCCTGTGTAAATTTTATTTCTGCCCCGGGGCGTAGGCCACCACCGTCCGGCGGTTGGGCTCCACGCCGGTGGAGTAGGTGGTCACGTTGGGGTAATCCTGGAGGGCCGCGTGGATCACGTGGCGCTCATAGGCGTTCATGGGCTCCAGGGTCATGTTCTTGCGGTACTTGACCACCTTGCCGGCCACCTTCACCGCCAGGCGCTGGAGGGACTCCTCCCGCTTGGCCCGGTAGCCCTCGGCGTCGATGTGGATGCGCACCCGCTTGGACTGGCCGTGGTTCACCGCGTAGTTGGTGAGCTGCTGGATGGCGTCCAGGGTCTCGCCCCGGCGGCCGATGATGGCGCCCAGGCCGCGGCCCTGGAGGATCACCTTATAGCCGTTCTCGCTGACATAGATGTCGGGGACCGCCTCCACCTGGAGGTGCTCCATAAGGCCGGCCAGGAACTCCCGGATACGGGCGGCCTTGGGGTCGTCGGCGGGAGCCAGCTCCAGAGGCTGGCCGTCCATCCCCTTGGGGGCGTTGGTCTCCTCCCGGCCGATGAGCACCTCATCCCCGGGCTGCAGGCGGTTGGCGTCCTCCCTGGGGGCGGGCTCCGCCTTTTTCTCCGCCTGGGGGGCGGGGGCGGCGGGCTCGGCCCTCTTCTCCGGGACGGGCTCCGCCTTGGGGGCGGCGGGCTCCGGGGCCTTCTCCGGGGCGGGGGAGGAGGGCTCCTCATCCTCGCCGGGGACCTCGTAGCTCACCCGGACCTTAGCGGGGTTGCCGCCGAAGCCCAGGAAGCCGGACTTGGCCCGCTCAATGACTTCCACGGATACGTCGTCCCGGTCCAGGCCCAGCTGGAACAGGGCGGCGGCAATGGCGTCTTCCTCAGAACGTCCGGTGGTCTCGATCCACTTTCTCATATCAGACACCTTCCTTCTTGTCGTCCTCGTCCTCGGGGATCTCTACTTCCACCTGCTCCACTTCCACTTCGACCTCCTCGGTCTCCACGGGAGCGGCCTCGGGGGCGGCGGTCTCCGCCTCAGCGGGAGCGGGGATCTCGGGGGCGGCCTCAGCCTCCTGAACAGGAGTCTCCTGGACCTGGGTCAGCTGGGGCTGCTCCTCCTGAGAAATGGGCTTGGTCTCTTTCTCGGGGGCGGGGGAGGTCTTTTCGGCCTCCTTCTTGTCCTTTCTGCCCTTCTTACCCTTCTGGGCATTCTGGGCCTCCGCCTGGGCCTTCAGCAGGTCGCTGGGGTCCCGGTAGGGCTGCACGCCGCCGAAGCGGTTTGGGTCGTAGGCGCGGCCCCGGGCATAGGCCCGGATACCGATGCGGCTGTCGTCCTTATTGATGCCGGGCTCGGTGGGCTCGGTCTTCTTGGGCTTCTTCTTGCCCCGGTTCTTCTTCTCCTCCTCCAGGCGGCGCTGGCGCTCCAGACGGGCCTCCTCTTTGCGGCGCTTCTCGTCCTCTTTCTCCTGGCGCTCCC
>DWZK01000042.1 GCA_019117605.1 Candidatus Intestinimonas stercoravium
TGCACCTCAGTCCTCATCTCCAGCTTTGAAGTTGTAGATGGGGCGGATGATCTTGACGACATCTGCCGTGGGGCCGATATCATCCAGAATGTCTTCCATCCCCTTGTAGGCCATGGGACACTCGTCCAGAGTGGCGCGGCTCACCGAGGTGGTATAGACCTCCGCCATCTGCTTTTTGAACTCGGACACGGTAAGACTGTTTGGCATCCGCCCGGCTCATGAGCCGCCCTGCCCTGTGGGGGGCGGAACAGTTCCAGCCCTCGTTTCCCTTGCCCACACAGAGCAGGCTCCCGTCCCGCATGTTGATGGGGATGAGCAGCTGCTCTCCGGCTTTTGCGGAGACCGCCCCTTTCCGCAGGATCATGGCGTCAGTGTCGATATAGTTGTAGATGGTGGTGAACTGCTCCTCCACATGGAGCTTCATGCCCTTGACGATCTCGTCCACCATGGCCTGCCGGTTGAGCATGGCGAAGTGCTGGACGATCTTCATGTCGTGGATATACTGCTCAAACAGCTCCCCGGACACATAGGCCAGGGCTTTGGGGATGCTGGTCTGCTTGAGGTTTTTCAGCTTCTTGAGTTCTTTCTGGATCTCCTTCTCCCGGCCATCTGTGTCCGGCGAAGGGGGCGATCAGTTCATCGGTCACCGGATAGCCCTTCACATGGGAGCCCGCCAGGGCGTGACCGGCCAGCCGCTCCATGAGCTCTGCGGTCAGTTCCGGGACTTCAAATCGTTTCTCTCCGTCTAAGGTCAGGACACCGCTCTCCTAGTCTGCTGTCCGCGCCCGTTTTGGCCATCCCATCGCTTGCCTCCTTATGCCTGCTCCCGGTAGCTGGCTTCGATGTCGATGAAGCGCACATACACGGCGCAGACTTCGTCCTGCGCATCGTGACCGAAGTAGACGGGATAGTGACCGTCCCCCCAGCCGGAGGCGAAGATGGGCAGGTCGCAGTCCGTGTCCGGCACCGTCCAGTTGAGCCAGTCGCCGCCCTCCCTCTGATACTTGGGACCTCGCTGGAAATTTTCCTCCAGCAGGTCGCAGAACAGGTCGTTGTAGGGGTCGCTGTCCGGGTCCTCCTCCAGCCGCTTGGCCCAGTATGCCTTGAAGGCCGCCTGAGTCTGGATATCTGCCACACAGCCCATCCCGGCGTCTACGCCGAAGCCAAAGTAGTCGTCCTCGCCCAGTTCTTCGTCCAGATCCTCGTCGCCTACCATGCCCAGCTCATAGCGGACGGGCTTCTCCCGGCTGACCTCTACCTTGACGCAGGCGTAGCGGTCGCCGTATTTCTCGCTGGGCACCACGCAGATCTTCACGGGATAAGTCCCCGCGGGGATCGTCTGTATAAAGGGTGCTGCATCCTCCAGTTCCACCAGCGGATCGCAGGCGAAAATGGTTCCGGTGGGGAAATGGACGGTGCCGATGTCCAGCACATCCACTTCCATATTCCCGATCTTTTTTTCTGTGAAATGCGCGTCCAGGTCAGCTTTGCAGGCCAGCTTGTCCCGGATAGTCTCGTATTTATTCAGCCATTCGGCCGTCGGCATGATAGTCTCCTCCTGTTCGTTTTACAAAAGGCACGTTTTTCCCGGAAGCCTCACCGTCTCTCTCCCGGATGGCCTCCTCGACGGGGATGTTGGACCGCTCCGGAATGTAGGCCACATCTGCCGCGATACATTCCTGGACCACTGTTCCGATCTCGCTGTCGTTCCCGTCAAATTCCTCCTGGCGACCACAAAGTACCGCTCCCACACCTGCCTTTCGATGTGCCGCTTCGACCCGTAGTCGATCTCCAGCCCGCCAGCCGCCGGATGTTCCTGCTGAGGGCCTCTGCTTCTCTGCGATCTGCTCCGGCGTCCAGGCGAGGACCGCTTTTCATTCCTGCTCACACTTGCATTTCCAGCACAGTCCGTCATAGCCTAAGGGGTCCCACAGCTGGGACAAGTATATTTCGCTCTCATGGCTTCGGCCTCCTTGCAGAAGATAAAAAGCGCCCTGCACCTCCCCTCCACATAGGCAGGTTCGGGCACAGGGCGCGAAAGGACGCAAAAAGATCCTACATCTCAAAGAGATGTAGATGATCGTGTTCTTACAGAAAACGGCGAGAAGGGATCTTCCGATAGGATCGACTTGTCTCATATAGCCTCAGTGGAAGCGACTGGCGCCGGATCGGTATAGGCTGGCAGTCACTTTTCATACTCGATGATAGTATGAGCATAACATGTTTTGCTCGATATGACAAGGTATTTTCCACCGGCACAGCCTGGCTCCGGGGACTGGTGCGCTCCGATCGAAAAAAGGGCGCCTCAGGGTCATCCTGAGGCGCCGTGTTCATCTTATAGAGGACCAAGCCATCCCACATCTCATCGATCGACAGGTCGGCTGCTCCCCCATGATGACGATATCGCTCTGCCCAGATAGTGGGAGAGGGCGATACACAGGCCCATCATGGCCAGCAGATCCAGAAAGTACAGGGCGGGCGGCTGCTCGTAGTCAAAGAATACAAAGTGGCTCCGCAAAAAGAGATAGTCGGGGATGTGGTGCTTGAAGAAGGCGTACACACCATAACCGGAGATCCCGCAGGCCAGTACACGGAGCACAGCGGTGCGGGCAGGGGCCGGCGGTTTTCCGCCGGCCGCCTTCCGTGCGGCGCCCAGCATGATCCCCCAGTGGAGGCCCAGGTGCGCCGACAGCAGGAGAAAGCCCCAATAGGCGCACAGCAGATGCGCCGTCCTGGCCAGCCCCATATGTCCCTGGGTAGGAAGGAAGTCGAATACATACCGGCTCATCCAGATCCCGCTGAGCATGGAGCCCAGCATACACAGAAGGACCAGCAGAACGAGAGCGGTCTGCAAGACCCGGAAGGGCGTGTACTTTCCCCGGTCCAGGGCCTTGAGCCATTTGAAGTTTAGAATGTGGTGAATGACGAACAGCACCAGCATCCCCGCCCCCAGCCACTCGTGGATCTCCTGATCGGTGAGGAAATAGGCCATCAGCAGGACCAGCGCCACAGTCATCAGCAGGTCCACCAGGTGGCGGACGGCCGCTCTGTTTCCCATAGGACGCCTCCTCTCTGCCTTGATCAGGCGGCTTGACCAAGGTCAAGGCCCAGAGAGTCCACCCACTGAGATACTGTCTCCTGGGAGGCGGAGCCGCTGAATCGCTGACCCTCCAGCCAGGTCGCCCCATCTGTCAGGGCCTCCAGGCCGGACACGCTCCCGCCGATGGAACTGCTGCCCGAGGTGCAGAAGGGAATGATGGTCTTGCCGTCGAAGTCGTAGGTCTCCAGGAAGGTGGAGATGATCTTGGGGGCGTCCCCCCACCAGATGGGGTAGCCCAGGAAGACCACCTCGTGATCCTCCATATTCTCCACACTGCCGGAGATGGCTGGGCGGGCTGTGGGGTCGTTCTGCTCCTGGTTGGCGCGGCAGTCCGAATTGCTGTAATTCAGATCTTCGGAGGTATAGGGCACTTCGGGTACGATCTCATAGAGGTCGGCATCCAGGATGCTGACCAGATGCTCCGCGATGTTCTCAGTATTGCCGGTGGCAGAGAAATAGGCCACCAGCACATCAGTCCCCGCTTCAGGGGTGGGTTCGGGAGCAGGTTCCGGCGAAGGCTCCTCCGTCTGAGCCTGGTCATAGCGCATGAGGATCACGGCCACCTGGGCCCGGGTGGCGGTACCGTCCGGCTCAAAGCGGTTTCCGCCCACCCCGCTGACATAGCCGCTCTCCTGGGCCCAATCCACAGCGGAGGCCGCCCAGGAGGAGATGGCGCCCTCGTCGGCAAAGCTGGCGCCGCCACCGACGGCGGGACTTCCCGCATAGCGCCACAGGATGGTGGCCAGCTGCTCCCGGGTGAGGGGATCGTTGGGACCAAAGGCACTGTTGCTGTAGCCGCTGACCACGCCGTTCAGCCGGGTCCAGTAGACCCCGTCGGCGTACCAACTGTCCCCAGGCACGTCAGCGAAGGGGTAGCCCAGGTCTTCATCCTCCAGAGAGGGAGAGCCGGCCAGACGGTAGAGTACCGTGACCAGCATCCCACGGGTCATAGGCGTGTCGGGAGAGAATGTGGTCTCGCCGGTACCTGCCATCAGGCCGTTGTCCCGACAGTAGACGGCAGCCTCGGCATACCAGTCTCCGGCATCTACATCGGAAAAGCCGGTGCCTGTCTCGGCGGCAAAGGCCGTCACAGACAGCCCCAGGAACAGGATCAGGGCCGTCAGAAATGCGGCCATTCGTTTCAGGTCTCTCATGGTGCTGCGCTTCCTTTCTCTTGTGATCTATTTGAGGTCTCGGCCCAGCGCATAGGCCTGCTGGGGATACTGGGAGCGTTTGGTCATGGAGGGAGAGCCGCATCCCCGACCCCACACGGCTCCCATGTCCCGCAGGTCCAGGTACCGCACCAGGGTCTGGTAGTGGGCCTCCAGCGCCTCAAAGGTCCAGTTATCGCTGTTCCACGCCGCGGCAAGCATGGCGGACTTCATGTGCTTGCGCTGGATGCTGCTGTTGAAGGCGCAGAAGCGGTCAATGAGGGTCTTCAGCTGGGCGGACATCCCGTAATAGTACAGCGGCGTGACGAACACCATCATATCGGCGTCCAGAATTTCGCTGCGGAATTTCTCTACATCGTCCTTCTGGACACAGGGACCCTCATAGCCGCAGTGGATACAACCGGTGCAGGGGTGGATGTCACTGTGAGCGGCGTCGATGACCTGAACAGTGTGCCCGGCCTCCTGCGCGCCGCGGATAAACTCGTTTGCCAACATATTGGAGGAGCCGTTTTTGTTTGGACTGCCCTCCAAAACCACGATCTTCATACCCGTTCTCCTCCTTTTAAGCCTCGTTAAGCTTCATGCACTTGCCCAGCACTTCGCCGGTTTTCAGGTAGGCATAAGTGGGCATCTCAAACAGGACCGGCTTGAGGACATGGTAGTTGATTTTCCCATCCTCGGTCAGCACGCTTTCCTCCGCATAGGTCGCGGCGATCTTGCAGATGAAGCTCTCAAAGCCCGGGGTCTCATAGGTGTCATCCACCGTGCAGGCCATGGCCACAGGGGCCTCGCTGATGATGGGCGCGCCGCCCTCCCCGATGGAGTAGTCGAACACCTGGCTCTTGTCCTCCTTGTTTCCGCTGACACAGCCCACATGGTCGGCTTTTTTCAGCATGGCCTCATCCACGATATTGATGGACAGGGCCTTGTTCTCCCGAATGCCCTTGTTGCTGTAGTGGGGCGCCGCCATGCTGACCATCACCCGGTCATGCCCGATGATGCCCAGATGGCCCACCAAAGTCCAGTTGGGCTTGCCGTCCACCATGGCTCCCACCACCACCAAGGGGGTGGGATAAAGCGCTATAGCATTGCCGATGTTCTTTTTCATATAAGAGCACCTCCTGTATTTAGATCGTTGGGATATGGTTCACATCAAGCTGTCCAGCCAGGCGGTCACTTCGCTCTGCGCGTCTCCCAGGGTACGCTCGGTGAAGGAGATCCCCTCCAGGATCGCAGCCCCAGAGGCGCTCTCCTCAAGCCCCAACAGGCTTCTGCCAAAGCCGCCGCTGGCGCTGGTGTTGAAGGGGACCAGCGTCTTTCCGTCCCAGTCATAGGACTCCACGAAGGTATAGACCGCCATGGGCGCGTCGCTCCACCAGTTGGGGTAGCCTACGAAAACCGTATCGTACTGCTCCCAGTTCTCCACCTGGCCTGCCAATTCCGGCCGGGCGTTGTCCGACTGTTCCTGCTGGGCGATGTCCAGAAGTTCGTTGTAGTCGTCCGTGTAAGCAGTCGCCGGGGCGATCTCGAACAGGTCTCCGCCCGTCTCCTGCTGGATGATCTGCGCCACCTGCTCCGTATTGCCGGACCAGGAGAAGTAGGCGATCAGCACGGAACTGGGATCCCCTGCGGTGGGCGTTTCACTCTCGGCAGGTCCCTCCGCCGGTGACTCATTTGGTCCCTCTGCGGGTGTTTCCGTGCCTGTAGGGGCAGATGTTTCTTCTGTTATGGAGCCGCTGACGGATGCCGGCGGCTCCGAGGTGTTCTCCTGAGTTCCAGGATCGCCGCAGGCGGCCAGGGAAAGGGCCATCGCCAGAGCCAGAAGCAGAGCGGTCCATTTTTTCATGGGGATAGATCCTCCTTTTTACTGTTCAAATTGGATGCCGTGGAGCCGGTAGACCTCGTTGACGCTGGGCACATCCAGGATGAGGCTGTGTCCCAGATCCAGGGCCTGGATCTGCACCATGTCCGCCGGGGAGAGCTGGAAGTCGTCCACCGCGAAGTTCTCCTGGATGCGCTGGGCGTGGACGGACTTGGGGATGGCCACGATCCCCTCCTGCCGCAGCCACCGCAGCACCACCTGGGCGGGCGTCTTGCCGTACTGCGCTCCGATGGCGGAGAGGACCGGGTGCTGGAACATGCCGTTCATGCCCTCCGCAAAGGGTGCCCAGGCCATGGGCCGGATCTGGTACTGCGCCATGATCTGCCGCAGTTTCCGCTGCTGGCAGAAGGGGTGCAGCTCGATCTGGTCCACCGCCGGGACGACCTCATGGCTGAGGATCAGGTCGCAGAACCGGTCAGGTAAGAAATTGCACACCCCGATGGCCTTGACCTTCCCGGCCCAGAGCAGTTCCTCCATGGCCCGCCAGCTTCCGTGGTAGTCCCCGTAGGGCATGTGGATCAGATACAGGTCCAGGTAGTCCGTTCCCAGGTCCTCCAGGGTCTTGTCAAAGGAGCGCATGGTCTTGTCGTATCCCGCGTCTTGGATCCATACCTTGGAGGTGAGGAACAGCTCCTCCCGGGCGATCCCGCTCTCCCGGACGGCCTCGCCGACCGCCCGCTCGTTGCCGTAGCAGGCCGCCGTGTCGATCAGGCGGTACCCAGTCCGCAGAGCGGTCAGGACGCTTTCTTTACAGACGGATTGGTCGGTCACCTGAAAAACGCCCAGCCCCTGCTGGGGCATTTGAACGCCATTGTTCAGCTGAATGGTATCCATTGCGTTTTGCTCCTTTCCTGTTATTCCGCCTGTGTGATGTCTGTGCCGAAGTATTTCTCGGACAGTTCGGTCAGCGTACCGGACTCCCGCATATCGGCCAGAGCCCGATCGACCGCCTCCCGCAGCGAGGCCGTCTCCTCGCCCTTGCGGAAGGGGATGGCCACCTCGGTGGCCTGGGGGTCCAGGCAGGCGATCTTGATGTTGGCGTCCGGATGGGCCTCCATATAGTCGTAGTAGGTCACCTCGGCGTTCAACGTGGCGTCGATGCGGCCGGAGAGCAGCAGTTCAAAGGTCTGGTTCAGGTCGTCCACGCCGGTGACCTCCGCGCCATACTGTTCAGCCACTTCCGCGTAGGTGCTGGAGATGGTGTTGGCGGTGCGCTTGCCATCCAAGTCCTCCATAGCGGTGATGTCGGTGTTGTCCCCGCTGACGATGACCGCTGTGCGGTCATAGGCGTAGGGATCGGAGAAGTCGTAGGCGTCGGAGCGCTCCTCGGTGACGTCCACGCCGTTGATCATGATGTCATAGCGTCCGGCGTCCAGTCCAGCCAGCAGGCCGTCCCACTCGCCCTCCACAAAGGTGGCCTCCACGCCCAGGGCCTCCGCGATCTGCCGGCCGACCTCCACATCGAAGCCCACCAGTTCATCGTTCTCATCGTGGTAGGTCCAGGGCGCCCAGGTGCCCTCCATGGCGATAATGATCTCGCCCTGCTCCTGGATCTGGGCGAGCAGGTCGCCCGACTCGGTGGAGGCATCCTCCTGGGAGGACTGTCCGGCACTGCTGGAATCCTGTCCGCCGCTTTGGGAGGAACAGGCGGTGAGCCCTGCCATACCGAACACGGCCGCCGCCATGAAAAGCGCCGTGATCTTTTTGAACTTCATCTTGATCGCTCCTTTTCTGATTGGAATGGATCTTCTTGACTCAGCAGGCCAGACCGATCTGGCCGCTGAGGGTCTGCAGGAAAGAACGGGTACGCTCCTCCCGGGGACTGTGGAAGAAGGAGTAGGAGTCGCCGGACTCCACCACAACGCCGTGTTTCATAAAAACTACTTTATTGGATACGTTCCGGGCAAAGCCCATTTCGTGGGTGACCACAAGCATGGTCATGCCCTCCTCCGCCAGCGTCCGCATGACGGCCAGCACCTCTCCGGTGAGTTCCGGGTCCAGGGCGGAGGTGGGCTCGTCGAAGTAGATGATCTCCGGCTTCGTGGCGATGGCCCGGGCGATGGCCACCCGCTGCTGCTGGCCGCCGGAGAGCTGGCTGGGGTAGTAGTTCTCCCGGTCGGAGAGACCCACCTTCTCCAGGGCCTGTCTGCCGATCTGGACGGCCTCCGCCTTGGGCATCTTCCGCCCAATGATCAGCCCTTCGGTCACATTCTCCAGGGCGGTCTTGTTGCGGAACAGGTCGTAGTTCTGAAAGACGAAGGCCGTTTTCTTCCGCAGGCGGGCCGCATCCTTTTTGGAGACATGGCCCAGGGAAATGTGTTCCCCGTCAAAGTCCAGCTCCCCGCCGTCGGCGTTCTCCAGAAAATTCAGGCACCGCAGGAGGGTTGTCTTACCGGAGCCGCTGGGCCCCAGGATGGCGACCACATCGCCCTTGTTCACCTGTAGATCGACCTGCTTGAGAACCTCAAGATCTCCAAAAGACTTGTGGATCTGTTTGACTTCCAGCATCATACCAGTCCCTCCTCACTCATAGGCACTCAGCTTTTTCTCTCCAACGCTTTGCAGCTTGGTCAGCACGGTGCAGAACATCAAGTATATGAATCCCACCTCCAGGTAGAGGGGCAGGTACTGCCAGGTCCGGGCGGCGATCCGGGTAGTGGCCATAAACATCTCCGTCACGGTGATGTTGGAGGCCAACGAGGTGTCCTTTACCATGGCGATCAGGGAGTTGGACAGGGACGGGAACGCGATGCGCAGGGCCTGGGGCAGCACGATGCGCCGGATGGACTGGCCCCAGGAGAGGCCCGCGCACTCCGCCGCCTCCAGCTGCCCGGCGGGCACCGACTCCAGCGCCGCCCGGACGGTCTCGGCGCAGTAGGCGCCCTCGTTGATGGAGAAGACGATCACCGCCGTGGGAAACGGGTCGATGAGGATGCCCACATGGGGCAGGCCGTAAAACACCACGAACAGCTGCACCAGCAGGGGCGTGCCCCGGATGACCCAGATGTAGAGCCGGCACAGTTCCTTCAAAACCGGGATCTTGGCGAACTGCACCAGGGCCACCGCCACGGCGATCACCATGGCCAGAGAGAAGGAAATGACCGTTAAAGGGATCGTCATGGTCAGCCCGGGCAGCAGGATCTGCCAGAAGGAATCGGCCAACAGGCTCCATAACTCACTCATATCATTCAGCACACTCTTTTCCATTCTAGTCCTGTTCAAAGGATCCCACTGTGGGTGAGCAAGGGACTCTTTCAAACAGGCACTCTAATTTGATGCCTACATTGTAAAATGGGAAATTTGAAATGTCTAATGCTTATATTGGATTTAGAGAAATACGAATTTTGTATGATCTTGAGCGTATGAAATAGGTAGGCTGCTTGTGCTTGATCCCGTTATATAAATTCGATTTTTGTATGACTGCGGATTTGAAAAAAGCATTTCACATTTCTTGTATAAGGTAGTATGCTTTGATCGAAAACTGCGATGGAAACGGTAGTGGACAGCGCCGGTCCCCATCACACTTGGTCAATATAGATTCGATCTTGGAACGGAGGCTATGTATGAAGTACACGCGATTGGGCAAATCAGATTTGAATGTATCCCGCATCTGCATGGGGTGCATGGGCTTTGGGGACGCTTCCAACGGCCAGCACAGCTGGACCATCGACGAGGAGCATTCCAGAGAGATCATCCGGCGGGGGCTGGAGCTGGGCGTCAACTTCTTCGACACCGCCATCGGCTATCAGAGCGGCACCAGCGAGCAGTACCTGGGCCGGGCTCTCCGGGACTTCGCCAGGCGGGATGAGGTGGTGGTGGCCACCAAGTTCCTCCCCCGGACCAACGAGGAGATCGCCGCCGGCGTGTCCGGACAGGAACACATCCGCCGCCTGTTGGAGAAGAGCCTTCAGAACCTGGGGATGGACCATGTAGACCTGTATATCTACCACATGTGGGACTATCAGACGCCCCTCTATGACATCATGGATGGTCTGGACCGGATGGTACAGGAGGGCAAGACCCGGCATATCGGCATCTCCAACTGCTTTGCCTGGCAGCTGTGCAAGGCAAACGCCCTGGCGGAGCGGGAGGGCTTTGCCAAGTTCGTCTCGGTGCAGAGCCACTACAACCTGATCTTTCGGGAGGAGGAGCGGGAGATGGCCCCCTTCTGCCGGGAGGAGCACATCGCCATGACGCCCTACAGCTCTCTGGCCGGCGGCCGTCTCTCCAAACACCCCGGCGAGACCTCCAAGCGGCTTCAGAAGGACAGCTACGCCCAGCTGAAATACGGCGGTATGGCGGATCAGGATGCTCCCATCATCCAGCGGGTGGCGGAGCTGGCCGGCCGGCATGGCGTGTCCATGACGGAGATCTCCCTGGCCTGGCTGCTGACCAAGGTGACGGCTCCGGTGGTGGGGGCCACCAAGCTCCACCACATCGAGGGGGCGGCCAAGGCGGTGGATCTGGAGCTGACGGCGGAGGAGCGCGCCTATCTGGAGGAGCTCTATGTCCCCCATCCTCTTGTGGGCGTGATGGCCCAGAACACACCGGCCGCGGCGAAAGAGAGCCATGTCTGGTCCGCTGGAGATCAGAAGATTTGAGCAGGAGAGACCGCCGGGGCGGCTGCCCCGGCGGTCTTCTGTGCGCTGGACGTCTGTCCATTTCAAGGACGCGGGCGCGAGCTCTTTCCAAGAGATCCATAAAATGCATGATATGAGCCGATCCATGTTGCCTCTTCTTGCCCCATATGCTATCCTGGTATCGAAGGGAGTGACATTCCATGGAGATCCGTGTGCTGAAATACTTCCTGTTAGTCGCCAGGGAGGAGAATATCACGAAAGCCGCCGAGCTGATGCATCTGACACAACCCACGCTGTCCAGGCAGCTGATGCAGCTGGAGAAGGAGCTGGGGGTCCAGCTGTTTCGCAGGAGCAAGCACCGCATCATCCTGACGGAGGAGGGGATGTTGCTCCGCCGGCGGGCAGAGGAGATCGTAGCACTGGCGGAGAAGACGAAAGAAGACCTTCAGCACAGGGAAGAGCAGCTGACAGGCACCGTCGCGGTAGGGAGCGGGGAACTGCAGAGCTCCCGCTTCTTGTCGCAGCTGCTCACGGCCTTCCAGGAGAAGAATCCACTGGTGCGCTTTGCCATCTATAGCGGAAACTCCGACAATATCAAAGAGCGCATCGAGCGGGGCCTGCTGGACGTGGGACTTTTACAGGAGCCGGTGGATATCACGAGATACAGGTTCGTCCGCACACCGGTCCGGGAGCGGTGGGGTGTTTTGGTGAGAGAAGATTCGGTATCAGCCACGAAGCAGAGCGTCAGCCCGGCGGAACTGGCGGACATGCCATTGATCCTGCCGGAACGGGAGAGCATACAGAATGAGCTGCTCAACTGGTTCGGCCCCTATGCGGAAGGGCTTCGGATCACGGCCACCGGCAACCTGCTCTATAATCTGGCCTCTCTGGCCCGGGCCAGCGGCAGCTGTGTGCTCACACTGGACCTGGAGTGCGACTATGATGGACTGCGGTTCATCCCGCTGTCTCCTCCGATGGGGTCCGACACAGTGCTGGTGTGGAAAAAAGCACAGACCTTCTCTGCCGCCGCAGCGGCCATGATCGAATTCTCTGAGAAATACATTTCCGGTATAAAATGAAATTTACTATAAGTATTAGACATCGTTCCATCACAGGACTAGAATATAGGTGTCCCGAGAGGGATACCTATATTTTTTATAGCCGGATCTGGAAAGGGGTGATGGAATGACGATCCATGAGGCCAGTGAGCGGTATAACATCCCCCTGGAGGTCCTGCGGGAATATGAGAAGTGGGACCTGTGTGGAACAGTGAAAAAGGTCATGGGCGCTTGGCAGTACGACGATACGGATCTGGAGCGCCTGAGCATGATCATGACACTACACGATGTGGGATTCGACGATGCTGAGATCGAGACCTATATGAAGCTACAGCTGGAGTGGGAGGGCACCGAGACGCAGCGCCTGCGGATGTTGGATCAGAAGCGGGGGCACACATTGGACGAGATCCATCTTCGGGAGCGGCAGCTGGAACGGCTGGACTATCTTCGCTACCACATCCGCAAACAGCAGGAAACGAAACAAAGCTGACAGGCAGCGTGATGGGATAGGAGGAGGGCGCTTCAGGAAGAGCCCGGACCAAACTGCACGTTTGAGCCGGCCTGTCCAGCGAAGGCTGGGGACTTGATCCGCTATCTGGGCAGTTCCTTCGTGACCTACTACGCGCCCGATCCCTGGCGGTCCGCCCGGCTGGGGCACATCGAAGGGGACACCGCCCAGGAATCGAAGAAGATCTTGGGGGGAGATGCCACGGTCCCCCTGCTCCTGGGATGACACAGATATGGAAGGGACCTGTATCAACTGTTTTTGGGCAGGTCATGCCCGGCTACTTGTTCAAGCCATATGGAAAAGGCTTCGAGGTCCGCGTCTATGAACGATAGAGGGCATAAAACGAAAGCTCGGGCGGAGGGCCCGGCATGAGAGATCCGCATATAAGACCCCCCGCAGATCCAGCGGCCCGCGCCGCTGGACCTGCGGGGGAAGGGTGCAGACGATCTTCTTATCCCAGTTTAACACATGGGAGAGGGGGATGTAACAAAAAATGGGAAGATACCGTATTCAAGGGATGACGATCCAGCCGTCCCGGGAGGTCCCGTCTGGGGAGAAGGGACAGAAGCAGTCCAGTCCCCAGGCGTCCGAAAAGACCTGGCAGCCGGCGGCCAGGACCCCGTCCCGGAGGGCCGGCGGGGCCTGGAGCGCCACTTCCTGCCCGTCCACCAGGGCGGTACCGGCGCCCACGGTGAGAGAGATCGTAGTGTCCCGGTAGGTGCATACGGCGGTCCGGGCATCCTCATCCCAGACGCAGCTGGCCCCCAGCGCCCGGCACAGGGCCTGGACGGACAGACTGTATCCGGCGTCCTCCGAGAGCCGGTCCATCAGGGGGAGCCGGAAGGGGAGGAGGCTGGAAGGGACCTCCACGGGATAAGGCTCTCCGCCGTCCAGGGGGTAGGCCGTGCCGGCGAAGACCACGGCGGAGAGCCGGGAGAGATCCAGGATCCGCTCAAAGCGGTAGAGGCAGGAGCCGGTGCCGTCCTCCCGGTAGAGATAGGAGGACTGCTGGGCGGCCGTCTGGCCCAGGGTGAGGAAGGTCCCCTCCCTGGTGAGGAAGAAGAGCAGGGGGGACACGTCCTCCGCCGGGTCCGGCCGCCAGATCTGGGCCCGGCAGCTGAAGGGGCTCAGAGTGACGGTGTCCAGCCGGACCGTCCCGCCCCCGGCGAGATGGAGGCCGGGCATCCCCGGGCCGGCGGCCCCGATCTCCACCGTGACCGAGGGGGCAGGGGAGAGGGGCACCGTGAGGACGCGGTCCGGCTCCATGCAGGCGAGCCGTACCTTGAGATACCGGTCCCCCGGACCCAGGGCGGCCAGGATGCGCCAGGTGCGGGAGGTCCCGGTGGCGGCCTCGCCGACCTCCTCGATGTGCATCTCGTGGGACATGAGCGCGCGGATGCTGCCGGCATCCGGCACACCGATCTGGTCGTCCCCAGAGAGAGGGACATCGGGTCCAGCCACCGGGCAGACGATGAAGGTATCCATGTTGAAGAACGCCTCTCCTTGGAGGGCTGCGGCGGCCTCCTCTGTCCGGGCGTCCACCCGGACCACCAGGTAGGCGGTCCCGCCGTCAGAGACGGAGCTCTCGACTGCAAAGGAAAAATACTTGTCAGAGATAGAGAGGCTCTCCCGGTCCACCAGATCCTCCACCGGGGCCGTGTCCCCCCGGAAAAAGGCATCCAGCACGTCCAGATGAGCGGCCACGCCCAGGGCGGTCCCGGCGAGCGCCACCGCTGCCGCCGCCAGCACGGCGGCGCTCCGGGCCCTGCGCCCCCATATGTTCCGCCGCTCCGGGCCCTCCTGACTCAGGGCGGCGGCTACCCGGCGGCGCACCGCCCGGTGGTCCAGGGAGGGACAGGGGACGTGCCTGGGCACGGCTGCCCTCCACAATACTGAAAAGTAGTTTCGCTTCACAGCATATCTCCTCCTTCGGACAGCAGTCTGCGCAGGGCGCGGCGGCCCCGCAGCAGGCGGTTCCGGGCCGTGGAGGGCTTCATGCCCAGGTCACGGGCCACGTCCTTGAGCTTGTCGCCGTACCAGTAGTGGCGCAGGAAGAGGGTGCGGCCGGGCTCCCCCATGGCCTCCACGGCCTGCCACAGCCGCTCTGCCCACTCCCGCTGCTCCGCCGCCTCCTGGGGGCCGGGCCCCGGGGCGGGGTCCAGCTCAGAGAGGGGCAGGGGCGCCTGAGACAGGCGGCGGAGCCGGTCGGTGGCCTTGTTCCGGGCCACGGCGGCCAGCCAGGGCCGGAGGGGAGCGTCCTCCCGCAGATCCTCCCCATGGGCCCATAGGGCCACGAACACGTCGGCGGTCACCTCCTCCACATCCTCCGGAGCGGCGGCGCTCCCCAGGGCCCGCCACACGACGGTGCTCACATAGGGGCCGTAGCGCCGGATGGCCTGCTCCAGGGCAGAGCGGCTGCGGGCCTTCAGCCGGCGGATCAGCTTCTCCTCCTCCAAGGGCATCTCCTCCTCTCGCTTTCACTGTCCAGGCCTGGATACCAGGAGATACGCGCCCGGCGGGAAAAGGTCGCGCCCCGGACGAAAAAAGTCCCGGCGCGTCGCGCGCCGGGACAGAGGAGAGGCCGGTCAGTATCCATTCACCAGGAGGTCGAGCACCCGGGCGGCCACCGTGCCCGCCGTCTGGGCGCCGCTGCCGCCCTCCTCCACCACCACGGCGAAGGCGTAGGGGGCATCCTCGTTCCGGAGGAAGCCGGCGAACCAGGCGTTGGGGGACTTCCCGCCCCCCACCTCGGCGGTGCCCGACTTGGCGCACAGGTCCATGTTGGGGAAGCGGCTGGAGCCGTAGGACTCCGTGACGTTCCGGGCCATCATGTCCGCCAGGGTGGCGGCGGTGCCGCTGTCGATGAGAGAGCCGGTCTGGCGGCTGTGGTAGGCGCCGCCCAGGAGAGAGCTGGCCTTGAGGACCAGCTGGGGGACCGCGGCCCGGCCGCCGTTGGCGATGCCGCCCATATACACCATGAGGGAGAGGGGATCCACCAGGTCGTTGTACTGCCCCACCCCCGCCCAGCCCAGCTGGGCCTCGGTGGCGCCGGAGAACTGGAAACTGCCCGCCGCCGTCCGAAGGCCGTTCACGCTGTAGGAGGTGGTGAGCCCCGCCTTCTCCGTCTGCGCCTCCAGGGCCTGGGGCCCCAGCTCCACCGCCAGCTGGGCGAAGACGCCGTTGCAGGAATTGGCGAAGGCGCCGTAGATATCCATCTCGCCGTGGGCGTGGGGACAGGAGATCGCCTCGCCCCCCACCAGAGTGGAGCCGGTGCAGGTGAAGGTGCGGTCGAAGAGGTCGGGGATGCCCTCGATGGCGGCGGCCAGGGTCACCGTCTTGAACACAGACCCGGGGACGAAGAGGCCGGAGAGGGCCCTGTTGACGTACACGCCCTCATAGGCCGGGTCTCCATCCTGTATGTCGGGGGGATCGGCGGGGTCGAAGGCGGGGGCGGAGACCATGCAGAGGATCTCGCCGGTCCGATAGTCGTACACGATCACCGCGCCCTTCCGGCCGCCCAGAGCGGTATAGGCCTCGTAGTTGAGCCGGGCGTCGATGGTGAGGTAGAGGTCGCTGCCCTCTCCCGAGGAGGCCCCGGTGAGCAGGCTGTAGCCGGAGAGCTGGTCGGCGAAGGCCACCAGGGCCCCGGAGCCGATGCGGCCCTGGGGATCCCCCACCGCGTGGAGGGTGGAGGTGCGCACGATGGCGTTGTCGTAATAGGCCCGGGAGCCGTCCTCGTCCACCCAGGAGAGCACGTCTCCATCCCGGTCCAGCACCCGGCCCACGGCCAGCTCGCCCCGGCTGTTGTAGAGGTGCCGGTTGGCGGGGAAGGAGACCCAGTCTCCCCCGTCTTTCACGAAGAGGACCACGAAGACCAGGAGGCCCAGGGTCAGGGCCCCGGCCAGCAGGAGGCAGAGGAGGGCCCGCCGTTCGATCTTACGCATGGCTCCCGCCCTCCTTTCCGGAGACATCCTGTGGGTAGAAGGGGCTGGCCGTCCGGCGGGCGGAGGGGCGGATGGCGAAGCTGGCGTCCTGCCGGGTGTCGGTGGCCTTCAGGAAGGCCAGCAGGCCCCAGGAGGCGAGCATGGAGGAGCCGCCGTTGGACACGAAGGGGAAGGTGACCCCCGTGAGGGGGAGCAGGTCCACCGAGCCGAATACATTGAGGCAGGTCTGGAAGACCAGCAGGGAGGTGGCGGCGCAGGCGGCGATGGTGTAGAAGCTGGACCGGCCCGCCCGGCAGGCCCGGACGGCGAACACGGCCAGCGTGACGATGGAGAGGACCGCCAGCACGCCGATGAGCAGCCCCCACTCCTCACAGAGCATGCCGAAGACCAGGTCGGTGTCCCCGGCGGCCACGTTGTAGAGCCAGCCGTTCCCCGCGCCCACGCCCACCAGTCCGCCCGAGGCGGCGGCGGACATGGTGCGCACCTGCTGATAACCCCCGGAGGAGGCCTGCTCCCAGGCGTGGCCCCAGGTGGAGAACCGGCTGAGGATGTAAGGCTTGAAGGTGAGGACGATGACCATGGCGAACACCGCGCCGCCGCACACCAGGGCCAGGGTGGCCCAGTCTCCGGAGCGGAGGTAGGCGATCACCAGGAAGGTGACGAAGAAGATGGCGGCGGTGCCGAAATCGCTCATGAGGGCGAGACAGCCCAGGCATACGGCGGTGAGGACCATGAACAGCCCCAGGTTCCGCTTGCGGAAGAGCCGCTCCAGGGTGGCGGAGCCGGCGAAGATGTAGCAGATCTTGGCCACCTCCGAGGGCTGGAAGGAGAGGGGGCCCAGAGTGAGCCAGTTGAGGGCCCCGTACCGGGCCCGGCCCAGGATCAGGGTGATCCCCAGCAGGGCGATGGCCGCCCCCGCCATGAGCCAGCGGATGCGCTTGACCCGCTCCAGGTCCCGGAGGAAGAGGCCCAGCACCACGAAGAGGCAGAGCCCCAGGAGCAGGGCGAAGAGCTGCTTGAACAGGTCGCCGGGGGCGGAGGAGGCGGTGACTGCCAGGGAGAGGGTGGACAGGAAGAAGGCGATGGTCTCCATCTCGAAGCCCACCCGGCGGATCGCCCGCATGGCCAGGAAGTAGCCCCACATGACGGCGCACAGGGCGAAGAACACGGTGCCCACCAGGACCGGATCCCCCTGGGGGTCCGCGGCGATGAGCTGTATGGCGGTGAGGAGCTGGAAGAGGGTGAGGAAGAGGAGCCCCACCCAGGGGGAGACGGGGCGCTCCTCCGCCTCCCGCTGCTTGGAGCGGCGGGCCTGCTCATCCGGCGGCACAGGGAGGAGGACGGTCTCCACCCCGCTCAGGCCGATCACGTCCCCGTATGCCGCCGGGGCGGAGCCGGATACGGGCTGCCCGTTCCGGGTGACGCCGCCGCTGGACCCCAGGTCGTGGACGGTCCAGCCTCCGTCCTCGCCGCGGATGAGGGCGGCGTGCTGCCGGGACACGGTGGGGTAGACCAACACCACGTCGGAGGCCGGGGAGCGGCCCAGGATGTTCTCCCAGTGGGTGAGGGGCTCCGAACCGCCGTTGGGCAGGGAGAGGTAGGCCCACACCTCGGGGGTATGGGGCACGTTGAGCAGAGAGCGGATGCTCCGCACCAGGATGAGCAGCGCCAGGATAGGGAAGAGGAAGCGCACGATCGAGGTGTACCAGGCGGCTACCAGCGCCTGGTCGCCCAGGGCGCCGGTGAGGGCCGTCCCCAGGCCGGAGAGCGCGGAGAGGGATATGGGCATGGTCTCTCCTCCTTTCGGGAGAAGTATACCATAGCTCGCGCCGCCGGGAAAGGGGCGGATCGCAGGATCAGGGCCGTCCGGGGTCCCGGAGCCAGCGGTAAGTGCGCACCGCGCCCAGGACGGTGCCCAGACAGGAGAACTGGTCATCCGCCTCCACCGTGAGGGTCTTGGCGTCCACGTTCACCGGCACCAGACGGGTCACGCCGCGGCGGCGCTGGAGCTTGCGGATGAAGCCCTCCCCGTTGACCAGGAACACCCCCAGCTGCTCATCGGAGGGGTCGGCCCGCCGGATGGCCAGCAGGGTGCCGGGCAGATAGGCGGGGCTGAGGGACTGGTCGGCCACGGCGACGGCGAAATCCGCCGCCTCCACCGTGGGCGAACAGGGGGCAGCCAGCACCCGGAAGGAAGCGGCGTCGGCGAAGGCGCCCAGCCGTCCCAGGGCCAGAGCGGGCGGGGAGAAACAGAGCAGCTTCTTCTCCTTGCCGTCCCCGGCCGGAAGGGCGAAGTGGGCGGAGAGGAGCCGGAGGAAGAGCTCCAGGATCTGCCGGGTGGGCTCGTCCAGGCTGCGGTACTGGTAGAAGAGGTCCCGCTCCCGCTCGGAGAGGAAGAGAGGCTTGGCGTGCTCCATACAGGCGGGGGTGAAGTGGGACACCGGCAGGTCGTCGTCGGTGAGATACTGGAGCGGCACATGGAAAAAGGCGCAGAGCTGCTGCATGGTGTGCAGGGTGGGGGCCCGGGTCTGGCCTGAGAAGAGCTTGTTGAGGGTGGCGGTAGGGATCCCCGCCCCCTCGGCGATCTCGCCGGTGGTCAGGCCGGCCCGCCGCTTGAGATACAAGAGCTTTTCATATATCGACATCGCGCATCCCCCCTATTTCGACGGGATCGACCAAGGATGGTAAAAACATCCGCTTCCAGCGGCAAATTCCGGGATAGATATTGACAATTTCTTAAAAATACATCATATTGTGACTGTGCTGCCGGAGACCACAAAATGTGGTCGGGGCGGGCCGCTCATTTGTATTGCAATACGACATGGCAGATCGATTATACTTCTTTTTCGCGCAGGAACCATACAGTAATTTGTCGAATAGAGCAAAGAAGGGAATTTTTGAGGATGAGGAGAGATCAGAATTGAAGAGGACCGACCCGGCATTTTACGTCTGTCGCGACATATCTTCCCCGACGATGTTTGGCATCCGCTGCTCCGACGGGACGCGCGCACCGCGCATCTCCACGGATTATCAGGAAGTATACCGGCTGGCGCAGGCCTGCAACCGCTGCCGGCTGTCCCCGGTCCATCTGCTCGACGTAGTGACGGATTTCCGCTGTTCTTGACAAAGGCGCAGACAGGAGGACACCACAGCTCTTTGATCGCAAGGAAGGAGGGAGCCGCCGCACATACCGATAAATAAGGATTAGGAGCTCTGCGGATAGAGTCTGAAACGACAGCGGAGGTCCCCACGTGCCCGGCCATCCCGCACCAAGAGGGCGGGGATGGAACGGGAGGACGCGGCGGACCTTCGCGTTCTTATTTTGTGCGTAGGAAGCTCTGCCGGCGCCGCCGCCAGGGCATGACCGTCCCGCCCGGAGGGGCGGGGGAGAGGGGGGAGCGGAGGGGCAGGGCGGCGCCCTTTCAGGGAAAACAGGGGAAACGCGGGAAATAAGGCTTGCTATTCTGTCATGGGGAGGGTAAAATATTAGTCTACTAGACGTATCATCGGTGGAAGAGCGTGTCCCTCTCCTCCGCTGATGATAAAGCAAGCGGAGGATCAGAATGGACCGGACGATGGAGATCATCCTTTCCCGGGTGCAGAAGCCGGCGCGCTACACCGGGGGAGAATATAACGCGGTGGTCAAGGACCGCAAAAAAGTGGATACCCGTGTGGCGCTGTGCTTTCCGGATACTTATGAGATCGGCATGTCCAATCTGGGCGTGCGGATCCTCTACGGCGTGATGAACGAGATGCCGGGGGTGTGGTGCGAGCGGGTGTTCGCCCCCTGGGGCGATATGGAGGAGGAGATGCGCCGGGAGGGCATCTCCCTCTATGGCCTGGAGAGCGGCGACCCCATCGAGGACTTCGATATCATCGGCTTCTCCCTGGGCTATGAGATGGCCTATTCCAATGTGCTCAATATGCTGGACCTGGCGGGGCTCCCCCTGCGGACCGAGGACCGGGACGAGGAGTCGCCCCTGATCATCGCCGGGGGCACCTGCGCCTACGACCCGGAACCGCTGGCCCCCTTCGTGGACGTCTTCTCTCTGGGCGAGGGGGAGGAAGTGACGGTGGAGCTCATCGAGCTCTTCCGCAGGGGCCGCCGGGAGGGCTGGTCCCGGCAGGAGCTGCTCCTGGCCGCCGCCCAGATCCCCGGCCTGTACGTCCCCTCTCTCTACGAGGTGACCTACCGGCCCGACGGGACGGTGGACCAGGTGCGCCCCAAGCCCGGGGCCCCCGAACTGGTGACCAAGCGGATCGTGCAGGACTTCGACAAGGCCTATTTCCCTGTCAAGACCATCGTCCCCTCCACCGAGATCGTCCACGACCGGGTGATGCTGGAGGTGTTCCGGGGCTGCATCCGGGGGTGCCGGTTCTGTCAGGCGGGCTATGCCTACCGCCCCGTCCGCTCCCGCGACCCCAAGCGGCTGGTGGAGCAGGGCATCGCCGCCTGCAAGGACTCGGGCTACCAGGAGATCACCCTCTCCAGCCTGTCCACCAGCGACTACCGGCCTCTGGAGGGCCTGTGCGACGGGCTGCTGGAGTGGTGCGAGCCCAACAAGGTCTCCCTGTCCCTGCCCTCGCTCCGGGCGGACAATTTCTCCATGGGCCTCATGGAGCGGGTGCAGCATGTGCGCAAGTCGGGACTGACTTTCGCGCCCGAGGCGGGCACCCAGCGCCTCCGGGACGCCATCAACAAGAACGTCACCGAGGAGGACCTGCTCAACTCCTGCCGCACCGCCTTCTCCGGCGGCTGGAACGCGGTGAAGCTCTATTTCATGCTGGGCCTGCCCACGGAGACGGATGAGGACGTGCTGGGCATCGCCGACCTGGCCAGGAAGGTGCTCCAGACCTGGCGGGAGCATGCCCCCGACAAGCGGCGGGGCTGCCGGATCACGGTGTCCACCTCCTGCTTCGTGCCCAAGCCCCACACCGCCTTCCAGTGGGAGCCCCAGGTGACCCGGGAGGAGTATCTCCGCCGGGTGAAGCTGCTGCGGGACAACATGCGGGACAGGTCCATCACCTACCACTGGCACGACCCGGACACCTCCTTCCTGGAGGCGGTCTTCGCCCGGGGCGACCGGCGGGTGGCCGATGTGATCGAGACCGCCTGGCGCATGGGCGCCAAGTTCGACTCCTGGAGCGAATATTTCGATATGGACCGGTGGCTCCAGGCCTTCCAGCGCTGCGGCCTGTCCCCGGAGTTCTACGCCAACCGGGCCCGGGACCGGGAAGAGGTCCTGCCCTGGAGCCGGGTGTCCACCGGTGTGCGCGCCGACTTCCTCTGGCACGAGCGGGAGATGGCCTACCAGGCCGTCATCACCCCCGACTGCCGGAAGCAGTGCACCGGCTGCGGCGCGAATATGCTGCTGAGAAAGGGGGACGTGTGCGATGCCTGACCAGCGCATCCGTTTCTCCAAGAGCGGACCGGCCTGCTACATCTCCCATCTGGACCTGATGCGGACCTTCCAGCGGGCCTTCCTCCGGGCGGGCATCCCCATCCGGCATACCGAGGGGTTCAATCCCCACGCCTATGTGTCCATCCCCCTCCCTCTGTCGGTGGGCTTCTCCAGCCAGTGTGAGATCATGGAGTTCGGCCTTTCAGAGGGCGTGGAGAAGGCCTCCGTCCCCTGGCGGCTGACCCGGGCCCTGCCGGAGGGGATCACCGTCACCCGGTGCTACGATGCCGTGCGCCCCTTCAAGGAGCTCTGTTACGTCAACTACATCGTCACCCTGGAGTACGATGCCGGCGCGCCTGTGGGGGCGGAGAACGCCATCCGCTCCCTCCTGGGCCGGGAGAGCCTGGTGGTGACCAAGAAGTCCAAAAAAGCCAAGAACGGCCAGACCCAGCTGGACCTCATCCCCCTCATCCAACGGGTGGACTACGAGGGGCGGCGGGATGCGGTGGTGCTGGACATGGTCCTCCGGGCCAAGGACCCGGGGCTCAATCCGGCGCTGCTCCTCTCCGCGATCCAGGCGGAGTGTCCGGAGCTGGCCCCCGACTATGTGAGCTACCACCGGAAGCAGGTGCTGGACGCCTGTTTCCGCCCCTATGAATGAAGAGGGAGACAGCATGACCAAGCGGATCGTCGCCGCCGCCCTGTGCATATGCCTGGCCCTGTGTACCGCGGTGGCCCTGGCGGTGAGCGGCACGGGCGGAGAGGGGCTCATCACCAAGTCCTATGTGGACGGGACCTATACCCAGGACGTCCTGGCGCAGGCGGATGCCCGCATCCAGGAGGCCCAGGGCGCGCTCTATCAGCAGGCCCTCTCCGAGCTGGAGGAGAAGCACAGCGCCTATCTGGCCCAGGCGGGGCTGGAGAGCGGGACAGGGACCTATCACCCGGCCTTTTCCGATATCCGGGTGAAGCAGGGGGACCAGATCCGGGTCTCCGCCGGGTCCGGGTTCCTGCTCCTGGCCGGAGAGGCGTCCCTCTCCTGTCAGGGGAAAAAGGCCCTGGACCTCTCCAACGGCTGGGAGAAGGGGACGGGGGCCCTGGCCCAGGGCCGCCGGTATCTGGTGGAGGAGGAGACCACCGCCACGATCACGGTCACCTCTCCCACGGCGGTGCTCTCTCTGGAGGGGTGGTATGCTCTGGAGCCCGGGGACGGGGTGGACTATAACGCCCTGGCCGATGCCCTCCGCCAGCTGGGCCTGTTCCGGGGCAGCGACACAGGCTATGGCTCCGGCTATGACCTGGAGGCGGCCCCCACCCGGATCCAGGCCCTCATCATGTTCCTGCGCATCCTGGGGGAAGAGCAGGCCGCCCTGGCCACCACCGCCTCCTGTCCCTTCACCGACGTGCCCGCCTGGTGCCAGCCCTATGTGGCCTACGCCTATGCCCAGGGCCTCACCAAGGGGGTGGACCAGACGGCCATGCGCTTCGGGACGGACGAGACGGTCACTGCCGCCCAGTTCATGACCTTCATCCTCCGGGCCCTTGGCTATCAGGACGAGGGGGAGAGCCCCGACTTCAGCTGGGACACCGCCATAGAGCGGGCCCAGGAGCTGGGCGTCCTGACGGCGGGAGAGGCCCGGCTGCTCCAGACAGGGCCCTTCCTCCGGGCGCATGTGGTCTATTTCTGCTACTTCGCGCTGGACGCCCAGTACAAGGACGGCGGGGGGACCCTCCAGGACCATCTGATCTCCAGCGGGGCCCTGGACGCCGCCACAGTGGCGGCGGTGCGGGGCGATGTGCAGGTGGAGCGGATCTCGTGAACGAAAGATAGGACCCTCAGTCCTCCTGACGCATAGGATAGAGCGAGGCCGGGACCAAGCGGCCGACTTTTCATCAGGAGGTAACTGACGATGGGGTGCAATAATGGCTGCGGCTGGGGCGGCGGGAGCTGCCTGTGGATCATCCTGATCCTGATCGTGCTGTTCTGCTGCTGCGGCGGGAGCTGGAGCGGCGGCTGCAACAACAATAACTGCGGCTGTAATAACGGCTGCGGCTGCAACAACGGCTGCTGCTGAGCCTACGCGCACATATCCGTTCAAGGCCCGAGGGCGAGGCGAGAGCCTCGCCCTCTTGTATTTTGCCGGGACATCCGGACAGAGGAGGAGGGGGAAGAGATGGGCGATCTGAGGGTGGCGCTGCTCCAGGTGCTGCCGGAGAAGTCTCTGGAGGGGGGCCTGGAGAAAGGGCTCCGCTGCTGCCGCCGGGCGAAGGAGCTGGGGGCGGATATCGCGGTGTTCCCCGAGATGTGGAGCACCGGGTATCGGATCCCGGAGGAGCTGGAGGAGCTGCGCGCCCTGGCGGTCCCGGCGGACGGGCCCTTCGTGGGCGCCTTCGGGGAGGCGGCGAGGGAGCTGGGGATGGCGGTCTGCATCACGTTCCTGGAGGCCTGGGATCCCCTGCCCAGGAACAGCCTGTGCCTCTTCGACCGCTTCGGGGCCAGGCGCCTCACCTATGCCAAGGTGCACACCTGTGATTTCGGGGAGGAGAGCAGGCTCGCTCCCGGCGACGGCTTCTCCGTGACCAGCCTGGACACGGCCAAGGGCCCTGTGAAGGTGGGGACCATGATCTGCTACGACCGGGAATTCCCCGAGAGCGCCCGGATCCTGATGCTCCAGGGGGCGGAGGTGGTGCTGGTGCCAAACGCCTGCCCCATGGAGATCCAACGCCTCTCCCAGCTGCGGGCCAGGGCCTTCGAGAACATGATGGGCGTGGCCACGGTCAACTATCCCAAGGGCCAGCCGGACTGCAACGGCCGCTCTTCCGCCTTCGACGGCGTGGCCTACCTCCCCGAAGGGACAGGCCCGCGGGACACCCAGCTCCTGGAGGCGGGGGAGGAGGAGGGGATCTATCTGGCGGACTTCCCCCTGGAACTGATGCGGGCGTACAGGCGGCAGGAGGTCCACGGCAACGCCTACCGCCGGCCGCGCCTGTACGGACAGCTCCTCTCGGAGAAGGTGGAGGAGCCCTTCTTCCGGCCGGATGCCCGGAGATGAGCGGCCGAAGGTCCGGCCGGCGACGGGTCCCCGGCTATTGAGTTTTGGCCTGGGATCTGTTATAATGAACGAATGATGCAAAGGATAAAAAGCCTGTAAGGAGGTCTCCAGTTGGGCTCATTCTCCCATTTCATGCAGGTGATGGACTGGCAGGGGCTGTGGTGGCTGCTGGAACAGCTGGCGGCGGTGCTCCTGTGTCTGACGGTCCACGAGACCTGCCACGGCCTGGCGGCCTACTGTCTGGGCGACCCCACGGCCCGGGCCCAGCACCGGCTCTCCCTGGACCCTCTGCGGCACATCGACCCCCTGGGGGCGCTGATGATGCTGCTGGTGGGCTTCGGGTGGGCCAAGCCCGTTCCGGTGGATCCCCGGTACTTCAAACGCCCCAAGACAGGGATGGCCCTCACCGCCCTGGCGGGTCCGGCCTCCAATCTGGTCATGGCCTATGTGAGCCTGGTGCTCCGCAACTTCCTCATCCTGGCCTACTATAAGAGCGGGGGCTCCGGGCTCCTCCTGGAGATCATCGACTTCCTGGCGCTCTTCGTGGTGCTCAACGTGGGCCTGGGCGTGTTCAACCTGATCCCCTTCCCGCCCCTGGACGGATCCAAGGTGGTGGAGGGCCTGCTGCCCGACCGGATCTATTTCACCATCCTGCGCTTCGAGCGCTATGGGATGCTGGTGCTGCTGGTGGTGCTCTGGTCCGGCCTGCTGGACGGGCCCCTGGACGCGGCACGGGGCTGGGTGCTGGAGCTCCTGGAGCGGGGCGCCTCCTGGCCCTACGCCCTGCTGGGCTCGTGAGGGGGAAGGCTGCGTGGATAGTCCCGTCTATCACCTGGAGAAGGTGGTCAAGGCCCGCTCGGAGGAGCTGCAGGACTTCACCGGTCCCCTGGACCTGATCCTGCACCTGCTGAGCAAGAACAAGATGGAGATCCAGGACATCCAGATCTCGGTGATCCTGGACCAGTACCTGGAGTGGATGGAACGGCGCAAGCAGCTGGATCTGGAGGTGGCGAGCGACTTCGTCACCATGGCCGCCCAGCTGGTGTTCATCAAGTCCCGGATGCTCCTCTCCATCCACGACGAGGAGGCCCTCTCGGAGATGGAGCAGCTCATCGCCACGCTGGAGGCCCACCAGCGGCATGAGAACTACCTGCGCGTCAAGGCGGTGCTGCCCCAGCTGGAGGCCCGCAGCGAGCTGGGGAGCGGCTATATCGTGAAGGGGCCGGAGCTCCTCTCCCCCCACAAGGCCTACCGGTACACCCACCCCAAGGAGGACCTGCGGCGGGCCATGCTGGAGGTGCGGGAGCGGATGGGGTCCCGGCTGCCTCCGCCGGTGAGCGCCTTCGAGGGGATCGTGGGGCGGGAGCCCTACCCGGTGTCGGACAAGGCCAGAGAGCTGCTGGAGCGGCTCGACCGGTTCGGCGTGACCCGGTTCCAGGCCCTGTTCCAGGGGAACCGGAGCCGGTCGGAGGTGGTGGCCACCTTCATCGCGGTGCTGGAGCTGTGCAAAGCCAGACGCATCCGTCTGGCGGGGTCGGACACGGATTGCACGGTGAGCCGCACTGGCGAGGGACAGGCCGAGCTGGAGCTGTCTACGGACGTTTATTAAGAGAGGGGATCGGGAAGACTTGGACCTGAAGGAGATCGGATCGGCCATGGAGGCCATCCTGTTCGCGGCGGGAGAACCGGTGGGGGTGGAGCGGCTGTGCCTGGCCCTGGACATCGACCGGGCCACGGCGGACGCGGTGGCCCAGCGGCTCATGGACACCTACAGCTATGAGCGGCGGGGCGTCCGCATCCTCCGGCTGGATACGGCCTATCAGATGGTATCCGCCCCCGAGCACGCCGACCGGGTCCGCAAGGCCTTCGAGAGCCGGAAGCCGGCCAAGCTGTCCCCTCCGGCCCTGGAGGTCCTGGCGGTCATCGCCTACTACCAGCCCACCACCCGGGCCTATATCGACCAGGTCCGGGGCGTGGACAGCGCCTATACCGTGGGCCTGCTGCTGGACCGGGAGCTCATCGAGGAGTGCGGGCGGCTGGCGGTGCCCGGCAGGCCCATCCTGTACCGGACCACCTCCGCCTTCCTGCGGACCTTCGGGCTGTCCAGCCTGGAGGAGCTGCCCGAGCTGCCCGCCCCGGTCCCGGAAGAGGGACAGCTCTCTCTGGACCTCCAGCCCGCCATGGAGCGGCTGGACGAGGCCCAGCGGGCATCGCTGGAGGGCCTTACTGACGAAGAGCTGTTGGAGGCGGCCCGGGCGCTGGCAAAGACAGAGAAGGGCGGCGAGCAGCGGGCGTGAGGATATGGATCGTACTGCTGGTGGTCCTCTTGCTCCTGGCGGGCCTGTCATTGGTCCGGGTTGGGGGGGAGGTGGCCTACGGCGAGGCGGGGCTGTCCGTTCGGATACTGGCCGGGCCTCTCCGCATCAGGCTCTATCCTTTCCCCAAGAGGAGGGGGCGGCGGGCCGGGAAGAGGAGAAAGGCGTCTCCGCCTGCTCCGAAGCCGGCCGAGACGGACAAAAAGCCGGTCAGAGATACGCTCCGGCAGCTCCGGGCCGTCCTGCCGGTGGCGGCACGGGCGGCCGGAGCGCTGCGGCGGAAGATCCGGATCGACCGGCTGTCCCTCTCGCTGACGGCGGCGGCGCCCGACCCAGCCCTGGCGGCCATGGCCTACGGCGGGGCCTGGGGGCTGGTGGGGATGCTCCTGCCCGTCTTGGAGCAGGGGTTCGACGTGAGGGAGCGGGACATCCGTGTCACGGTAGACTACCAGCGCTCCACCCCCCGGGCGGAGGTGCAGGCGGCGGCCACCATGACGGTGGGCCAGGGCGCCCTCTTCGCGCTGAAAGTGGGGCTGGAGCTGTTGGGCGCTCTGCGGGAAGAGCGGACCCATCCCGCAGGCTGAATCCGCAAGATCGACAGAAAGAGGCGTTGTCACATGGAAAAAAATCATCCTATCAGCGAGCTTATGGCCACTACCATGCAGAAGATCCGGGAGATGGTGGACGTGAACACCATCATCGGCTCCCCCATCCGGACAGATGACGGGGTGACGCTGATCCCGGTGTCCAAACTGTCCTTCGGCTTCGCCTCCGGGGGCAGCGATTTCACCACCAAGGACCAGAAGCCGGACAGGGAGAACCCCTTCGGCGGCGGCAGCGGCGCGGGGGTGAAGATCTCTCCCGTGGCCTTCCTCATCGTGAAGGGGGACAGCGTGCGGCTGCTGCAGGTGGATCCCCCCGTGGGGAACACGGTGGACCGGGTGGTGGAGCTGGTGCCCGAGATGTTCGACAAGGTCACCGGCTTCATGGAGAAGAACAAAAAAGAGGATAGCGACGCCTTTTAAGCCCCATACTAAGGTCATCTCGATACGAAGAGGTGATCGGTATGCGCGTCTGGAGAAAGGCCCTCGCCCTGCTGGCCGCGGTCTGTCTGCTGCCCCTCCACGCCGGGGCCGCCGGAGCGCCTGCGGTCTCGGCGGCCTCGGCCATCCTGGTGGATGGGGAGAGCGGCCGGGTGCTCTATGAAAAAGACGCCCATGCCCGCCGCTCCATCGCCAGCACCACCAAGCTCATGACCGCCCTGGTGGTCATGGACAGGTGCCGGGACCTGGGAGAGGTGGTGGAGGTGCTGGAGGAGGACACCCGGACCGAAGGGTCCTCCATGTATCTCCGGGCAGGGGACCAGGTGACGGTGGAGGAGCTCCTCTACGGCCTGCTGCTCTCCTCGGGGAACGACGCGGCCCTGGTCCTGGCCCGCCGCTTCGGGGGCAGCGTGGAGGGCTTCGCGGCGCTGATGAACGAGAAGGCGGCGGAGCTGGGGATGGCGGACAGCAGCTTCGCCAACCCCAACGGCCTGGAGGAGGAGGGACACTGGTCCACTGCCGCCGACATGGCCAAGCTGGGGGCCGCCTGCCTGGAGGATGAGACCATCGCCAAGATCGTCTCCACGCCCTCGATCTCCCTGGGCGGACGGTATCTCACCAACCACAACAAGCTGCTGGGGCTCTGCGAGGGCTGCATGGGCCTGAAGACGGGCTATACGGAGAAGGCGGGGCGGACCCTGGTCTCGGCGGTGCGCCGGGAGGGACAGCTCCTGATCTGCGTCACCCTCCAGGACCCGGACGACTGGGACGACCACATGGCCCTGTACGACTATGGGTCCGCGGCCTATCCCAGACAGGTGCTGGTGGAGGCGGGCGCCCGCACGGCCACTCTCCCGGTGACGGGGAGCCTGGTCCCAGCCGTGGAGGTGGAGACGGCGGACGCGGTGGCCTATCCGCTGGCAGAGGGGGAGCGGCCGCGGGTGGAGATCCACCTGCCGGAGGGGGCGGTAGCGGCCCCTCTGGAGCGGGAGGTCCCTGTGGGCGAGCTGCACTTCTACCTGGACGGGGAGCTCATCGGCAAGACCGACCTGGTCTATTCCGCCTCGGTGCGGAGGGACGCGGCGCCCCCGCCGCCCCTCCGCAGGCTGTGGGACCGGCTGACCGGGGGCGGCGGATGACATGACACAGAGAGCGAGAGGATCGGGATGGAAGAGCGGCTGCAAAAATTGCTCTCCGGGGCGGGGATCTGCTCCCGGCGGGCGGCGGAGGCCTATCTCCTGGCGGGACGGGTACAGGTCAACGGCGTCGCCGCCCGGCTGGGGGACAAGGCCGATCCGGAGCGGGACCGGATCGAGGTGGACGGCGTCCCCCTCCCCAGGCGGGAGGCGCCGCTCTACCTCATGCTCAACAAGCCCAGGGGCTATGTGACCACCCTGTCCGACGAGCGGGGAAGGCGGACGGCGGGAGAGCTGGTGGCCGGATGCGGCCGCCGGGTCTGGCCGGTGGGCCGCCTGGACCTGGATTCCGAGGGACTGCTCCTCTTCACCGATGACGGGGCCCTCACCGACCGGCTCATCCACCCCCGCCACCAGGTGGAGAAGGAATACCTGGTGCGGGTGGAGGGGGATGTGGAGGGGGCCCTGCCCATCCTGCGGGGGCCCATGGAGCTGGACGGCGTGCCCCTGGCCCCGGCCCAGGTCCGGCCCCTGGGGCGGGACCTGCTGTCCGTCACCATCCACGAGGGGAAGAACCGGCAGGTGCGCCGGATGTGCGCCCAGGCGGGCCTCCGGGTGCGGATGCTCCGCCGGATCCGGGAGGGCCCGGTGGAGCTGGGGGCGCTGGCGCCGGGCCGCTGGCGCCATCTCACCGAGGAGGAGCGGCAGGCCCTGCTGGCGCTGTAGCCCGTCCGTGGGGCGGCAGTCACAGATTTAGCTTGCATTTCTCCCCCATCCACAGTATCATAGAGAGTGATTTTACCTCAGCCAAAGGCTGTGAATGTGGGGATATACGGATGACGCGGGATATTCTGGCAACGATAGAGAGCGGGATGCCCTCCTTCTCCAAGGGGCAGAGGGCCATCGGACAGTTCATACTGGACTCCTATGACAAGGCGGCCTTCATGACGGCCAGCAGGCTGGGCCAGACGGTCCATGTCAGCGAGTCCACGGTGGTGCGCTTCGCCGCAGAACTGGGCTACGACGGGTATCCCGGCATGCAGAAGGCGCTCCAGGAGATGGTGCGCAGCCGGCTCACCTCGGTGCAGCGCATCGAGATAGCCGACGGCCGGCTGGGCAATCAGGAGATCTTGTCCACGGTGATGCAGGCGGACATCGAGAAGATCCGCATGACCCTGGAGGAGACCGACCGGGAGAGCTTCTACCGGGCGGTGGAGGCGATCCTCTCCGCCCACCGGATCTATGTGCTGGGGGCCCGGTCCGCCTCCGCCCTGGCGGACTTCCTGTGCTATTATTTCGAGCTGATCTTCGACAACACCATCCCCGTCCACGCCACCTCCTCCAGCGAGACCTTCGAGCAGCTGCTGCGGGTGGGGGAGGAGGACGTGGTCATCGGGATCAGCTTCCCGCGCTACTCCAGCCGGACGGTGAAGGCCATGCGCTTCGCGCGGGAGCGGGGGGCGCGGGTCATCGCCATCACCGATTCCGAGGCGTCGCCTCTGGCGGAGATCGCCACGGAGAAGCTGCTGGCCAAGAGCGATATGGCCTCCTTCGTGGATTCTCTGGTGGCGCCGCTGAGCCTCATCAACGCCCTCATCGTGGCGGTGGGGCGGCGCAGGAAGCGGGACATCGAGCGCATCTTCTCCGACCTGGAGCAGATCTGGTCGGAGCATGGAGTCTATGAACAGGCGGAGGATGAGAAGTAAGTGGGACTGGGAGAGCTGGACAGACGGATCGTGGTCGTCGGAGGCGGAGCGGCGGGGATGCTCGCCGCTCTTACTGCGGCCGGACAGGGCGTGCCGGTGACGCTGCTGGAGCGGAACCCCAAGGTGGGGCGGAAGCTGTACATCACCGGCAAGGGCAGGTGCAACGTGACCAACGACTGCACGGCGGAGGAGGCCCTCTCCCATGTGCCGGAGAACGGCCGCTTCCTCATCAGCGCCATGAAGCGCTTCCCGCCCCAGAGCGTCATGGCCTTCTTCGAAGGGCTGGGGGTGCCCCTGAAGACGGAGCGGGGCGGCCGGGTCTTCCCCTGCTCCGACCGGGCATCCGACATCATCGACGCCCTCTTCATGGCCCTGCGGCGGCAGCGGGTGGACATCCGGCAGGACCGGGCCGGGCAGATCCTGGTCCGGGACGGCGCCGTCGTCGGGGTGAAGGGCGAATATAGTACTTATCCCTGCGCCGCGGCGGTCCTGGCCACCGGAGGGGCGTCTTATCCCCTCACCGGCTCCACGGGGGACGGCTATGAGATGGCGGCGGCCCTGGGCCACACGGTGGTGCCCGTCCGTCCCTCTCTGATCCCTCTGGAGGTAGAGGGGGACGAGTGCCCCCGGATGCAGGGCCTGTCCCTGCGGAACATCGCGGTGAAGGTGAAGGACCGGAAGAAAAAGGTGCTCTTCCAGGAACAGGGAGAGCTGCTCTTCACCCATTTTGGCCTGTCCGGCCCCCTGATCCTCAGCGCCAGCGCCCATATGCGGGACTTCGGGCGGGACCAGTACACGGTCCATATCGACCTGAAGCCCGCGCTGGACGAGAAGACCCTGGACGGGCGCCTGCTGCGGGAGTTCGCCGCCCATCCCAATCAGAGCCTCGCCAATGTGCTCAGGACCCTGGCCCCCCGGCTGCTCATCCCCATCCTGGTGGAGCGCTCGGGCATCCCGGGAGAGCTGCCGGTGCATTCGGTGACCAAGGGGCAGCGGCGGGTCCTGCTGGAGCTGTTCAAGGACCTGTCCTTCCCGGTGAAGGGGCCCCGGCCCCTGGAGGGGGCGATCATCACGCGGGGGGGCGTCAAGACCGGGGAGATCGACCCCAGGACCATGGAGTCGAAGCGGATCCGCGGGCTCTACTTCGCGGGAGAGCTGATCGATGTGGACGCCTACACCGGAGGCTTCAATCTCCAGATCGCCTGGGCCACCGGACGGGCCGCGGGGGAGGCGGCGGCACAGCAGCTGCTCCAGGTCTGATGACATATCACATATATAATATAGTAAGGAGAGTCGGCATCCATGGGTTTGAACAGTGTGGCCATCGACGGCCCCTCTGGGGCGGGGAAGAGCACCCTGGCCCGGCGGGCCGCCCAGGCTTTGGGCTATCTGTATGTGGATACCGGGGCCATCTATCGGGCCCTGGGCCTGTTCGCGCTGGAGCGCGGGGCAGATCCGGCGGACGAGGCCGCTGTGGAGGCGCTGCTGCCGCAGGCGGAGATCCGTATGGAACACGGAGGAGACGGCACGCAGCGCATGTACTTATGTGGGGAGGACGTGACCGAGGCCATCCGGCGGCCGGAGGTGTCCAGAGCGGCCTCTCTGGTGTCGGCGATCCCCGCTGTGCGGGCCTATCTGCTGGAGATGCAGCGCGACCTGGCCCGCCGGCACGATGTGGTCATGGACGGCCGGGACATCGGCACGGTGGTGCTGCCGCAGGCGACGGTGAAGATCTTCCTCACCGCCAGCCCGGAGGCCCGCGCCCGGCGGCGGTATAAAGAGCTGGAGGAGCGCGGCCTCTCCCAGCCCTATGAAAAGGTGCTCTCCGACATCGTGGAGCGGGACCGGAAGGACACCACCCGGGAGACCGCCCCCCTCCGTCAGGCGGAGGATGCGGCGGTGGTGGATACTACGTCGCTGGATCTGGAGGAGAGCTTCCAGGCCCTGCTGGAGCGCATCAAAGGAGGGCTGGGACGGTGAGCATGCGGAGCTTTTACAAACTGATCTACGCCGTCCTCTGGCCTTTCTTCAATTTGGTCCACCCCAACCGGGCCATCGGCAGGGAGCACATCCCCGAGGGGGCGGTCCTGGTCTGCGGGAACCACACCGCCCTCTCCGACCCCCTGCTCCTGGCCTTCGCCTTCGGGTGGGAACAGCAGGTCCGGCCCATGGCCAAGGCGGAGCTCCTGCAGGTGCCCGTCATCGGCTGGGTCCTGAAGCATGTGGGGGTCTTCGGTGTGGAGCGGGGGAGATCGGACGTGGTGGCCATCAAACAGGCCATGACCTACCTCAAGGCAGGGGAGAAGGTGCTCATCTATCCGGAGGGCACCCGGGTCCGGGCCAGCCGGGGAGACCACAGCGACCCCAAGACGGGGGCGGCCATGCTGGCGGTCCGGTGCGGCGTGCCCATCCTGCCGGTGTTCATCCCGGAGAAGAAGCGGTGGTTCCGCCGGACGCCCGTGGTGATCGGCGAGGCCTATATGCCCAAGGTAGAGACCAGGAAGGGCACCCAGGAGGAGTACGAGGCCATCACGGCGGACCTGATGGAACGCATCCGCGCGCTGGAGGCGCAGGCGGTATGAGGGTCGAGCTTGCCAAGTCTGCGGGCTTCTGCTACGGCGTCCGCCGGGCGGTGGAGATGGCCCAGCAGGCGGCGGAGAGCGGGGAGCGGGTGGTCATGCTGGGCCCCGTCATCCACAACGACCATGTGGTGGCCGCCCTGGAGGAGAAAGGGGTGGCCTGCCTCTCCTCCGTAGACCAGATCCCCGCCGGCGCCGCGGTGATCCTCCGCTCCCACGGGGAGGCCAGGGCGGTCCACGAGGCCCTGGCGGCGAAGGGCTGTACCGTGATCGACACCGCCTGCCCCAACGTGAGCCGCATCCACCGGCTGGTGCAGGAGGCGGAGGCCCGGGGGCGGCAGCCGGTCATCATCGGCACGCCCGCGCACCCGGAGATCCTGGCCATCGCGGGCTGGTGCCGGCACCCGGTGGTGCTGGAGGATGCATCGGCCCTGGCCGCGTGGCTGGAAGAGCGGCCCGAGCGGCGGGATCTGCCCCTGACGCTGGTGTCACAAACTACGTCTACAAGGAAAGTTTGGGATGCCTGCATAGAAAAAACAAAAAAAGAGTGTACAAACGCCGAAATTTTTGATACAATATGTAGCGCTACGTATGTGCGGCAATCCGAAGCCCAGGAGCTGGCCGCCAGATGCGACGTTATGGTCGTGATCGGCGACAGGAAGAGCTCGAATACCAAACGGCTCTTTGAGCTTTGCCGCGCCCTCTGCCCCCATGTGGTCGCCATAGAAGGGGCGGAGGATCTGGACTCGTCCCTGGTGCAGGGGGCGGATCTGATCGGCATCACCGCGGGAGCTTCTACGCCCGGGTGGATTATAAAGGAGGTCTATGACAAAATGAGCGACGAAATCATGGAGATCGAGGAATCCTTCGCTGATCTGCTGGAGAAATCGATCAAAACTTTAAATACGGGAGATAAGGTAACCGGTGTCGTCACTGAGATCACCCCCACCGAGATCTATGTGGACCTTGGCACGAAGCACGCTGGCTATATCCCCGTATCCGAGCTGAGCGACGACCCCACCGCCAAGGTGGAGGACCTGGTGAAAGTGGGCGACGAGATCGAGACCTACGTCATGCGGGTCAACGACGCCGAGGGCGTGGTCACCCTCTCCAAGAAGCGCCTGGACGCCCAGAAGAACTGGGACGAGGTGGAGGCCGCCCGTGAGGAGGGCGCCATCGTGGAGGGCGTCATCACCGAGGAGAACAAGGGCGGCGTCGTGGCCTCTGTCAAGGGCGTCCGGGTGTTCATCCCCGCCTCTCAGACCGGTCTGCCCCGGAACGCCTCTATGAGCGAGCTGCTCAAGAAGAAGGTCCGGATGAAGATCACCGAGGTCAACCGTGCCCGCCGCCGCGTGGTGGGCTCTATCCGCGCCGTGGAGCAGGCCGAGCGGGCCGAGCGGGCCGCCAAGGTCTGGGCCGAGATCGAGGACGGCAAGAAGTACCACGGCGTGGTCAAGTCCCTCACCTCTTACGGCGCCTTCGTGGACATCGGCGGCGTGGACGGCATGGTCCACATCTCCGAGCTGTCCTGGAGCCGCATCAAGCACCCCTCTGAGGTGGTCAGCGTGGGCGACCCTGTGGACGTGTACGTCATCTCCTTCGACCCCGAGAAGAAGAAGATCTCCCTGGGCATGAAGGACCGCAGCCAGGATCCCTGGACCGTGTTCACCAGCAAGTACGGCGTGGGCGACGTGGCCAACGTGAAGGTGGTCAAGCTCATGACCTTCGGCGCCTTCGCCGAGATCGTCCCCGGTGTGGACGGCCTGATCCACATCTCTCAGATCGCCGATCACCGTATCGACAAGCCCGGCGACGTGCTGGCCGAGGGCGATATGGTGGACGTGAAGATCACCGACATCGACATGGAGAACAAGAAGGTCTCCCTGTCCATCCGCGCTCTGCTGGAGGCCTCTGCGGCTGACGAGGACATCCCCGCCGACGACGAGGAGTGATCTCCCAGCTCTGGGATGTACGATGAAAACAGCCCCGTTTCGTGCGAAACGGGGCTGTTTTTTATAAAATATTTACAAGTTTCTCTCGCTTTCAACTTGCAATCTCCGTATAAAAGTATTATAATAACCTTGTTGGACAGATTTGTCAAGGTTTTTCTGTGTTATAGGGAGGTGGGTCGTCATGTTTCAGGTGGGAGATAAGATCGTGCATCCTATGCATGGTGCCGGTGTGGTAGACAGCATCGTCAGTAAAAAAGTGAACGGCGTGGTACGGGAGTACTACATCCTTAAGATCCCCGTGGGAGGGATGCTGGTCATGATACCCACCGAGAACAGCCGGGAGATCGGGGTCCGCCCGGTCATGGACAAGGAGAAGACGGACCGCCTGTTGGAGGCCATGCCCGGCATCCAGGTGGAGAACGTCCAGAACTGGAACCAACGGTACCGTGAGAACATGATGCGGATCAAGAGCGGGGACCTGATGGAGGTGGCCCGCGTGGTGAAGAGCCTGATGATGCGGGACGGGGCCCGGGGCCTGTCCACGGGGGAACGGAAGATGCTCCACTCGGCCAAGCAGATCCTGATCTCCGAGCTGGTGCTGTCCCAGAACGCCAGCTATGAGGACATGGAGGCCCGTATCAACACCGCGCTATCTTGATGATACAGACATACAGCCCATGACATACAAAGGAGCCGGCCGGCTCCTTTTTTGATGGAGGGAGAGAGATGCCGATATTCGACCGCCTGAGGCGGAAAAAGAAGCAGCAGCCTTTCTGCACGGCGGTGGTGCCGGCGGCGGGCCGCTCCACCCGGATGCAGGGAGAGGACAAGATGCTCCTCCTCCTGGACGGAGAGCCGGTGCTGCTGCGCACGCTGCGGGCGCTCCAGGAGTGCGCCCTCATCCAGGAGATCGTGGTGGTCACCCGGGAGGACCTGATCCTGCCGGTGAGCCAGCTGTGCCGGGACTGGGCCCTGGACAAGGTCACCCGGGTCGTGGTGGGGGGTGAGAGCCGGACCGAGTCGGTGCTCAAGGGCATCCAGGCCGTGGACCAGCGGGCGGAGCTCATCGCCATCCACGATGGCGCCCGGCCCTTCCCCTCCCAGCAGCTGCTGGAGGAGGTGATCCGGGCGGCGGGAGAACAGGGGGCGGCGGCCCCCGCGGTGCCCCTGGTGGACACCATCAAGCGGGCGGAGGACGGCATGGTCGCCGGGACCGTGGACCGGGAGGGGCTCTTCGCGGTCCAGACGCCCCAGGTGTTCGAGGCGGCCCTCATCCGGGCAGCCCTCCAGAAGGCCCTGGAGGAGGGGAAGAGCTATACCGACGACTGCGGGGCCGTGGAGGCCCTCGGGATGCGGATACGCCTCACCCGGGGAGAGCGGACCAACCTGAAGATCACCACGCCTGAGGACATGGCCCTGGGCATGGGGATCCTGATAGAGAGGGAGGGATGAGCGTGGCGGGTTTTCGGATCGGACATGGATACGACGTGCACCGGCTCACCGCCGGACGGGCGCTGATCTTGGGCGGGGTGGAGATCCCCTTCGACCGGGGCCTGCTGGGCCACTCGGATGCGGACGTGCTCACCCACGCGGTGATGGACGCGCTGCTGGGGGCGGCCGCCCTGGGGGATATCGGCGGCATGTTCCCGGACAGCGACCCCGCCTACCGGGGGGCGGACAGCCTGGGCCTGCTGGTCCGGGTGATGGAGCGCCTCCGGGAGGAGGGATACCGGGTGGGGAACGTGGATGCCACCGTGGTGGCACAGAGCCCCAAGCTGGCCCCGCACATCCCGCAGATGCGCCGGAACCTGGCCCGGGCCATGGGGGTGCCGCTGGATCAGGTGAGCGTGAAGGCCACCACAGAGGAGCGGCTGGGCTTCACCGGCGGCGAGCTGGGCATGGCGGCCCACGCGGTGGCGCTGCTGGAGAGGGACTGATCGCTGTCCCCAGATGGGGGCCGCCGGCATAGGATGCTCCAGAGAGGAGCGAAGTGCCAATGGTCTATTATCTCATCCTGTGCCGCTCGCTGACCTATGCCCAGCGGACGGCCTCTGTCCTGGAGCGGGCGGGGATCGCCGCCCGGGTCCTGCGTTCCCCCAAGAGCGTGGCCGGCGAGGGCTGCGGCTATGCGGTAAAAGTGTCGGAGCGCCGCCTTGCCGAGGCGCTGGTGCTCCTCAACCGGGTGGGACTGAAGCACAAGGGGGTCTATATCGCCCAGACGGACGGGAGCTTCCGTGAGGTGGGGCTATGATCTACCTGGATGCGGCGGCCACCACCCTGCAAAAGCCCCAGTCGGTGGCCCGGGCGTCGGCCTGGGCCATCTCCCACATGGCCAGTCCGGGGAGGGGCGGCCACCGGCCGGCCATGCTGGCGGCGGATACCGTGTTCGCCTGCCGGGAGGAGGCGGCCGGTCTCTTCCACGCACCGGAGCCCGACCATGTGGTGTTCACCATGAACGCCACCCATGCCCTCAATATCGCCATCAAGACGTTGGTGCGCCCCGGGGATACAGTGCTGATCTCCGGCTATGAGCACAACGCGGTCACCCGCCCTCTGGCGGCGATCCCCGATGTGCGGGTCAAGGTGGCGGACGGCGCGCTGTTCGACCCCCGGGACATGCTCCGGCGGTTCGAGGAGGAGCTGGACAGCGACGTATCCTGCGTCATCTGCGGCCATGTCTCCAATGTGTTCGGCTATGTGCTGCCGGTACAGGAGATCGGGGAGCTCTGTGCCAGGCGGCGGACGCCTTTCATCCTGGACGCATCCCAGTCCGCCGGGACGCTGCCCGTCCACATGGACCGGCTGGGGGCGGACTTCATCGCCATGCCGGGACACAAGGGGCTCTACGGCCCCCAGGGCACGGGGATCCTCCTGTGCGCCCGGGAGGCCAGGACCCTGCTGGAGGGGGGCACGGGGTCCCTCTCCCTGCTCCAGCAGATGCCCGGCTTCCTCCCCGACCGGCTGGAGGCGGGGACCCACAATGTGACGGGGATCGCCGGCCTGCTAGAGGGCCTGCGTTTCGTGAGGCGCAGGGGAGAGGGGGCCATCCTGGCCCACGAGCGGCAGCTCACCGCCTATTGCGTCCACCTGCTGGAGGGGATCGGCGGCGTGACCGTGTATGCGGCGCCCCGCCTGTTCTGCCAGGCGGGAGTGCTCTCCTTCCGGCTGGAGGGGATGGACTGCGAAGAGGTGGGCGCCCGGCTGGGAGAGCAGGGCATCGCGGTCAGGGCCGGGCTCCACTGCGCCCCCACGGCCCACCGGACGGCGGGCACGCTGGACACGGGGACGGTGCGGGCCAGCTTCTCCGCCTTCAATACGGCGGCGGATGCGGAGGCCCTGGCCGCCGCTGTGAGACGGCTGGCCCGGAGCTGACACGCCGGCCGCCTGTCCGGTCTTTCGGCGGGGGGACAAAAAATTTGGAAAAAGTGCTTGCAATCTCGTAAGGGGTGTGGTAATATACTATATGCGTTTGTGCGCATATCCCTAATGAGAAAGAGGTGAGCACAGCAATGAAGGAAGGCATTCATCCCAATTATCAGCAGACCACGATCCGGTGCGCCTGCGGGAATGTGATCGAGACCGGTTCTACCAAAAAGGACATCCGCGTGGAAGTCTGCTCCAAGTGTCACCCCTTTTTCACCGGCAAGCAGAAGATGGTGGATACGGGCGGACGCGTGAGCCGCTTCAACAAGAAGTTCGGTCTGGACAAGAAGTAAGTTTGGGATCAATAAGGCCCGCGTCGGTTTCGGCGCGGGTCTTTTCGCATATACTGGATCGCGAGATGAAAAGGAGGAGATCAGACATGCTTGAGAGATGCAGTGTGAAGGAGCTGGATGGGAACGTCTTCACCATGATCGGGGAGCAGTGGATGCTCGTCACCGCCGGGACCCCGGAGAAGTGCAACACCATGACCGCCAGCTGGGGCGGACTGGGGGTGCTGTGGGGGACGGATGTGGCCACCTGCTATGTCCGGCCTCAGCGCTATACCTTCGGCTTCATGGAGGAGAGCGACTGGTTCACCCTCTCCTTCCTGGGGGAGGCCTACCGGGAGCAGCTGAAGCTCTGCGGCACCAGGAGCGGCAGGGACATGGATAAGATCTCCGCCTGCGGCTTCACCGTGGCTGCCGGGGCGGGGGACGCCCCCTATATCGGAGAGGCGGACCTGGTGCTGGTGTGCCGGAAGCTGTACGCCCAGGACTTCGACCCGGAGCGCTTCGTCCGGAGAGAGCTCCTGGACAAGTGGTATCCTGCCCAGGACTACAGCCGCATGTATATCGGCGAGATCGTGGAAGCTTACCGGAAAAAATAACGGTACACGGGAGGAACTATGAGAGACGATACCACGGAAGAGAAGATCGACAGGGCGGTGCTGGTGGGGCTCCACGCCGCCGCCCTGAGCCGGGAGGAGAACGCCAGCGAGTCCTCCATGGAGGAGCTGGAGGCCCTGCTGGAGACGGCGGGGGGGACCTGCGTCGCCACGGTGCTCCAGAACAAGGACGCCCCCGACCCCCGCACCTTCATCGGCGAGGGCAAGGTGGCGGAGGTGAAGGCGCTGATCGCCGCCACGGGGGCGGACATGGTCATCTTCGACAATGCCCTCTCCCCCTCCCAGCAGCGGGTGCTCGCCGATGAACTGGGGGTGTCGGTGCTGGACCGGTCCGCCCTGATCCTGGATATCTTCGCCCAGCGGGCCCGGACCAAGGAGGGCCGGCTCCAGGTGGAGCTGGCGCAGTACAAGTACCTGCTGCCCCGACTCACCGGCATGTGGGGCCACCTGGTGCGGCAGACCGCCTCCGGCGGCAAGTCGCCCATCGGCACCCGCGGCCCCGGCGAGACCCAGCTGGAGACCGACCGCCGCCACATCCGCCGGAAGATCTCCAAGCTGGAGAGCGAGCTCCAGGAGGTCCGCCGGGTGCGGGGGGTACAGCGGGAGCGGCGCATCAAGAACGAGGTGCCGGTGGTGGCCATCGTGGGCTATACCAACGCGGGCAAGTCCACCCTCCTCAACGCCCTCACCGGGGCGGGCATCCCGGCCAACGACCGCCTCTTCGACACCCTGGACACCACCACCCGGACCCTGGAGATCTCGGACACCTGCACCGTGCTGATCTCGGACACCGTGGGCTTCATCTCCAAGCTGCCCCACCATCTGGTGGAGGCATTCAAGGCCACCCTGGAGGAGCTCTCCTTCGCCGACCTGCTCCTCCATGTCATCGACGCCTCCGACCCGGAGTGGCGGGAACAGGCGGCGGTGGTGGAGGCGCTGATCCAGGAGCTGGGGGCGGCGGAGACCCCCCGCATCGATGTGTTCAACAAGTGCGACCTCTACCGCAGCGACATCCTGCCCCACGGAGAGGACATCATCTCCATCTCCGCCAAGACGGGGGAGGGCCTGGACCGGCTGCTGGAGATGATCGGGGAGCGGCTGGACGCCGGTACCCGGCGGGTGGCCCTCCGCCTGCCCTATGACCAGGGCGGACTGCTGGACCTCCTGTATCGGGAGGCCAAGGTGGAGTCTGTGGAGTATCAGGACACGATCGAGGTGGTGGCAGTGTGTACGCCCAAGCTCTTGGGCAGGCTGGAGGGATATATATGGACCGACTAGAGACGCCCCGGCTGGTCCTGCGCCCGTTCCGGGACGAGGACCGGGATGACCTGTACGCCTACGCCCGGGATCCCCGGGTGGGGCCCCCGGCGGGCTGGCCGCCCCACAAGAGCCCCCAGGAGAGCCTGGAGATCATCCGGACCGTGTTCGCCGCCCCCAGGACCTTTGCCATGGAGCTGCGGGAGACCGGGCGCGTGGTGGGCTCCGCCGGCCTCGTGGACCAGCACCATCCGGAGCTGCCGGGACGGGACGACGAGCTGGGCTACGCCCTGAGCGCGGCATACTGGGGGCGGGGCCTGGCCACCGAGGCGGCGGAGGCGCTCCTCCGCTGGAGCTTCGAGGACCTGGGCCTGGATACGGTCTGGTGCGTCCACTACGAGGGGAACCAGCGCTCCAGGCGGGTCATGGAGAAGTGCGGCTTCCGATCCCAGTTCAGCCGGGAGGCGGACGTGCCCCTGCTGGGGGAGCGCCGGCTGGAGCACCACTGGGCCCTGGCCAGGGGAGAGTGGCTGGCCCGCCGGGGCGAGAGAGAGGAGGCGGGGAGATGACCGAGTATCTCATCCCCACCGGGGAGGCGGAGAGCGAGTTCACCGAGAAGCGCTCCCGCTTCATCGGCCACATCTGGCGGGTGGAGAGCGAAGAGGAGGCCCGCGCCCGGATCGAAGAGACCAGGAAGCGGCACTACGACGCCCGGCACAACTGCTGGTGCTACCGCCTGCGGGGAGGCGTGGAGCGCTATTCCGATGACGGAGAGCCCCAGGGCACCGCCGGGCAGCCCATGCTCAACGTGTTCCAGCGGGAGCAGGTGGAGGACGTCTGCTGCGTGGTCACCCGCTATTTCGGCGGGGTGCTGCTGGGGGCGGGCGGGCTGACCCGGGCCTACAGCCGGTCGGCCAAGGACGCTCTGGACGCCGCGGGCATCTCGGTGGTCCGCCGGTGGGTGGAGGTGTCCCAGACCATCCCCTACGCTCTCTTCGAGCGGTTCAAGCTGGAGGTGGAGGCCCAGGGGGGCCTCCTGGGGCAGGTGGACTATGGCTCTCAGATCGACGCCCATGTCCTGCTGCCGGAGACGGCGGTAGAGCCCTTCGCCCTGCGGCTCACCGAGCTCACGGCGGGGCAGGCCGCGCCCGAGGTCCGGGGGGAGGCCTTCCGGGCGGTGCCCCTGAAGAGAGAGAAGAAATGAATATTTTGTGAATTTCTCGCCTGTGGGCAGGGTTTCATCCCGCCCGCGGCGTATACGAAAAATGAAGGTCCGTCATTCCACCTGTGGAGGTGATCGCCTTGACAGAACGGGAGCGCAGAGAACTGGAGGAGCGGGAGACCCTCTCCCCCTATGCCTGTCTGTCCGCCGGATCTCGGGGGAGGCTCCGCCCGGTGGAGCCCTGCCCCATCCGCACCTGCTTCCAGCGGGACATCGACCGGATCGTCCACTCCAAGGCGTTCCGGCGGCTGATGCACAAGACCCAGGTCTTCCTCCGGCCGGAGGGGGACCACTACCGGACCCGTATGACCCACACCATCGAGGTGGTGCGGGTGGCCCGCACCATCGCCCGGGGCCTGCGGCTCAACGAGGACCTGACCGAGGCCGCCGCCTACGGCCATGACCTGGGACACACCCCCTTCGGCCACGCCGGGGAGCGGGTGCTCAACGAGATCATGCCAGGCGGCTTCCAGCACAACGTCCAGTCCCTGCGGGTGGTGGACAGCCTGGAGAACGGGGGGGACGGGCTCGATCTGACTTACGAGGTGCGGCGGGGCATCCTCTGCCACACCGGCCCGGACCGGGCGGAGACGTTGGAGGGCCGCCTGCTCCGGCTGGCGGACAAGATCGCCTATATCAACGCCGACATCGACGATGCGCTCCGAGGGGGGATCATCTATCCCATCGACATCCCCCTGGAGATCTCCCATGTGCTGGGCTTCACCTACTCCGAGCGGATCGACCGGCTGACCCGGGACGTCATCCAGGCCAGCGCGGGGAAGGACGACATCCTCCAGTCGGAGGCCTGCGGCGCCGCCATGGCGCAGCTGCGGGCGTTCATGTTCGAACACGTCTACCACGACTCGGTGGCGAAAGCGGAGGAGAGCAAGGCCCAGGATATGCTCCGCCGCCTGTTCGAGCATTACCAGCGGGACCCGGATCTGCTGCCCCCGGAATACCAGGACATCCGGGAGCGGGAGGGGGTGGACCGGGCGGTCTGCGACTATATCGCGGGCATGACGGACAAATACGCCGTGGACACCTTCAGTCAGGCGTTCATCCCCATGTCCTGGAGCGTAAAGTGATATCGCTTTCGGGACGGGTATAGACGGGCGTATCCCTGGCTAAGATACATAAAAGTGAGGGAAGAGAGGATTTTATGGCGATCCCTGCTCCATTTTTGGATGAATTGACCGCCCGCTGCGACATCGCGGAGGTGGTGGGCGATTATGTGCATCTCACCAAAAAAGGGAACAACCTCTGGGGGCTGTGCCCCTTCCACAGCGAAAAGACGCCTTCCTTCTCCGTCTCCCCGGACAAGCAGATGTACTACTGCTTCGGCTGCGGGAAGGGGGGCGGCGTCATCAACTTCATCATGGAGATCGAGGGGCTGCCTTTCCCCGACGCGGTGCGCCTGCTGGCCGGGCGGCTGGGGATGGAGGTGCCGGAGTCCCATGGGCAGACCGATCACCGCAAGAAGCGGGAGCGGCTGCTGGCCCTGAACAGGGATGCCGCCCGCTACTTCCATCAGCAGCTCTGTTCCCCGGAGGGGAAGGCGGGGGTGGAGTACCTCTTCCAGCGCCGGGGCCTCTCCAAGGGCATCGTCACCCGCTTCGGCCTGGGCATGGCCCCGGAGGGCTGGGACCGCCTCATCAAGGCCATGGGGGAGAAGGGCTACGAGAAGTCGGAGCTGTTGGAGGCGGGCCTGGTGGTGAAGGGCCAGAACGGGCGCGTGTACGACCGGTTCCGGGGGCGGGTGATGTTCCCCATCATCGACCTGCGGGGGGACGTCATCGGCTTCGGAGGCCGGGTGCTGGGCGACGGCACCCCCAAATACCTCAACTCGCCGGACACGCCGGTCTTCAACAAGGGGCGGAACCTCTTCGCCCTGAACATCGCCAAAAAGTCCCGTCAGGGCCGGATCATCCTCACCGAGGGATATATGGACACCATCTCCCTCCACCAGGGGGGATTCGACTGCGCCGTGGCCTCCCTGGGGACTGCCCTCACCGCCGACCACGCCCAGCTCCTCTCCCGGTACACCAAAGAAGTGGTCATCGCCTACGATGGCGACGGAGCGGGGGTCTCGGCGGCCCAGCGGGCCATCCCGATCCTGGAAAAGACCGGGATGAAGGTGAAGGTCCTCCGGGTGAAGGGGGCCAAAGACCCGGACGAATTTTTGAAGAAGTACGGTCCCCAGGCGTTCTCCAAGCTGCTGGACCAGAGCGAGAACCATATCGAGTACCGCATCGACCAGGCCCGGCAGAGATACGACCTGGAGGATGACGGACAGCGGCTGGAGTTCCTCAAGGAGGCCGTCTCCATCGTCGCGGCGCTCCCCGGTCCCGTGGAACGGGAGGTGTACGGCGCCCGCTGCGCGGAGCTGGCAAAAGTCTCTCCCGAGGCGGTGGCCCAGGAGGTCAAGCGGGAGCGGGGCCGCCTCTATAAAAAAGAGCGCAGGACCCAGGAGCGGAAGGCCATGGCCCCGGCGGTGCAGCTCCAGCCCAAGGAGCGGGAGCTCCGCTACCAGAACCTGCGCTCCGGCCTGGCCGAGGGCGGGGTGCTGCGGCAGCTCCTCCAGGACCCGGAGCGGTTCCGGGAGACGGAGGACCTGAGCCCGGAGATGTTCTCCGCGCCCCTGCTGGGCAAGGTATACGCCCTTTTGCGGGAACGCTGGAGGGAGGGGCTGGCGGTGAGCCTGCCCGCCCTGTCCGGCAGCATCGAGCCCCGGGAGATGGACTACCTCACCGGGGTGGTCCACCAGCCGGAGAGCCTCCAGCACGGGGAGGCGGCCCTGCGGGACTACATAGAGATCATACGAAACGAAGCGGAAAAGCGAGAACTGTCAGAGAACGAGGATGCTCTGTTAGCTGTACAGAAAAAATTGCTCGAGAAAAAAGCATATGGAGGGTAAGCCCATGAGCGAGAAGAGGATACTGGATATGCCGGCGGAGATCCCCGATAAAAAGCCAGAGATGCTCGATGAGAAGAAGATAGAGGCCGGCAAGGCCGAACTGATGAAGGTGGTAGAGGGCGTCCAGGGAGCGGAGAAGCTCTCGGAGCTCTTGGACAAGGGCAAAAAGACGGGCAAGCTCTCCTCCAGAGAGCTGATGGACGTGCTGGAGGAGATGGACCTGGAGAGCGAGCAGCTGGACAAGATCTACGACGCCATGGAGAACATGGGGATCGACACCGCGGGAGAGGACTATCTGCCCGAGCTGGTGGACGAGGTCCCCGCTATCGAGGACATCGAGGAGATCCCCGAGGAGGAGATCGTGGATCCCAACACCCTGGTGGACTCCTTCGGTATCGACGATCCGGTGCGCATGTACCTCAAGGAGATCGGGAAGGTGAACCTGCTCACCCCCGACGAGGAGATCCAGCTGGCCCAGGACATGGGGGACGGCGACGCGGCCAAGGCCCGGATGGCGGAGATAGAGGAGGCCAAGAAGCGGGGCGAGGAGATCGTCCTCACGCCCGAAGAGGACAAGGCCCTCAAGAGGGCGATCAAGAAGGGGGAGGCCGCCAAGCAGCGCCTGGCCGAGGCCAACCTCCGGCTGGTGGTCTCTATCGCCAAGCGGTATGTGGGACGGGGCATGCTCTTCCTGGACCTGATCCAGGAGGGCAACCTGGGCCTCATCAAGGCGGTGGAGAAGTTCGACTATACCAAGGGCTATAAGTTCTCCACTTACGCCACCTGGTGGATCCGGCAGGCCATCACCCGCGCCATCGCCGACCAGGCCCGCACCATCCGGATCCCGGTCCACATGGTGGAGACCATCAACAAGGTCATCCGGGTCTCCCGGCAGCTGCTCCAGGAGCTGGGCCACGACCCCAGCCCGGAGGAGATCTCCGAGGAGATGAACATGCCGGTGGACAAGGTCCGGGAGATCCTGAAGATCGCCCAGGAGCCTGTGAGCCTGGAGACCCCCATCGGTGAGGAGGAGGACTCCCATCTGGGAGACTTCATCCCCGACGAGGACGCGTCCGAGCCCTCCGAGGCCGCCAGCTACACTCTGCTCAAGGAACAGCTCATCGATGTACTGGACACGCTGACCCCCAGAGAGGAGAAGGTGCTCAAGCTCCGCTTCGGCCTGGAGGACGGCCGCACCCGTACGCTGGAAGAGGTGGGCAAGGAGTTCAACGTCACCAGAGAGCGGATCCGCCAGATCGAGGCGAAGGCGCTGCGCAAGCTGCGCCACCCCTCTCGTTCCAAAAAACTGAAGGACTTTTTGAACTGATATGGATATCCGATACTATGAGCAGGCCCTGGACAGGGACCTGACGGAGATCGTGGTGATCGCCCGGCAAGACGGCAGGTGGCTGCTCTGCCGGCCGGGCGGTGAGGAGCCCTGGCGTTTCCCCGCCGGGCCCCGGAAGCCGGGGGAGGACGTGCACGAGTCCGCCCGGCGGCTGCTGTGGGAGCTGACCGGGACGACCGACGCCCAGGTGGAAGCGGTGGCCGCCTACGGCCTCCATCCGGAGGGGGAGGAGCCCGTTTACGGGGCGCTCTTCTTCGCTGAGATCCGGGAGCGGGAGGGCCGGGGCGGGGGAGAGGCCCGGCTCTGCGAGGGGCTCTCCCAGCTCTCGGACGCCGGTGCGCTCCAGACAGAGCTGGCGGGGAAGGTCCAGCGGTGGCTGGACGACGGCAATTTCCGTTCGGAGGAGGACGACTTGTTCGAGCTCCTCTGCTGACCGTACATATCCGCAGAAGACAGGCGCGATGAGGGATGGAGCGCCGGCCCGCACCCGACGGGCCGGCGCCTTTTCTCTCCGCTCCCGACGGCGGTGGAAGGGCTCGCCAAAAAAATTGAAAAAAGTAAAAAAAGAGTATTGACAATCCGGCTGCATCTGGTATAATACTATTCGTGCCCGAGAGAGCGCAAGAAAATAGCGGGATTGTGTAAGGGTAGCACGACAGACTCTGACTCTGTTTGTGAGGGTTCGAATCCTTCTCCCGCTGCCAGTGAAAGACCCTAGGACTTCGATGGTCCTAGGGTCTTTCGTTTATGGAGCCGGACGATACGCCCCATGCGAAAGAGCTACCGGGGCTCTGTTATACTGGAAAGCGAGCGGCGGACCGGAACGGCGGTCCCGCCGCCGTTCACCCGGCCCGCCCGCGGGGACGGAAGGGGAGAGGAGGAGACGCATATGGCCCGCATCATAGAGATCGACGACATCACGGCGCCCGGGCTGGAGCCATACGCCCAGCTCACCCATGCGCAGCTGCGCAGGCGGCGGGAGCCGGGAGAGGGCATCCTGATCGCAGAGAGCGCCAAGGTGATCTCCTGCGCTCTGGACGCCGGCTGCCGGCCCATCTCCCTGCTCATGGAGCGCCGCCACATCCCCGCCTTCGAGGCGCATATGGCGGACTGGTGCGGGGACGTGCCCGTCTATACCGCCGACCGGGAGGTGCTGGCCGGGCTCACCGGCTATGCGCTCACCCGGGGGATGCTGTGCGCCATGCGCCGCCCCGCGCTGCCCCAGGTCGAGGCGCTGTGCCGCTCCAGCCGCCGGGTGGTGGTGCTGGAGAACGTCACCGACGCCTCCAACGTGGGGGCGCTCTTCCGCTCCGCCGCCGCCCTGGGGATGGACGCCGTGCTGGTGGCCCCCTCCTGCTGCGACCCCTTCTACCGCCGGGCGGTCCGGGTCAGCATGGGCACGGTCTTCCAGATCCCCTGGACCTGGATCGGAGAGGGCGCTGGACAGTGGCCCAGGGCGGCCCTCTCCCACCTGAGAGAGCTGGGCTACAAGACGGTTGCCATGGCCCTTCGGGAGGACTCGATCGGCATCGACGACCCCGCCCTGGCGGGGGAGGAGAGGCTGGCGATCCTCCTGGGCTCTGAGGGGAGCGGCCTCTCAGAGGCCGCCATCGAGGCCAGCGACTATACGGCGCGGATCCCCATGGCCCATGGGGTGGACTCCCTCAATGTGGCCGCCGCCGGGGCGGTGGTGTTCTGGCAGCTCCGGCCAAGGCCATATGGATGACGGGGATCTTGAGAGCGTGTCGAAAAAGTCAAGAGACTTTTTCGACACGCTGAAAAGCGCGGTGGCAGTATCGCCACCGCGCTTTCATCATTTGTCTCACGCGCCGAAGAAGAGGGCCATATCCTCCTCCACGGTGCCGATCCCGGCGATGCCGAAGCGGTCCGAGAGCACCTTGGCCACGTTGGGGCTGAGGAAGGCGGGGAGGGTGGGGCCCAGGTGGATATCCCGCACCCCCAGATACAGCAGGGCCAGGAGCACGATCACCGCCTTCTGCTCATACCAGGAGATGTTATAGACGATGGGCAGGTCGTTGATGTCCTCCAGCCCAAAGACCTCTTTGAGCTTCAGGGCGATCACCGCGAGGGAGTAGGAGTCGTTGCACTGACCGGCATCCAGCACCCGGGGGATCCCGCCGATGTCTCCCAGGTCCAGCTTGTTGTACCTGTACTTGGCGCAGCCGGCGGTGAGGATCACCGTGTCATGGGGCAGGGCCCTGGCGAGGTCGGTGTAGTAGGACCGGCTCTTGGCCCGGCCGTCGCAGCCCGCCATGACCACGAACTTCCGGATGGCCCCGGTGCGCACCGCCTCTACGATCTTGTCCGCCAGGGCCAGGACCTGGGCATGGGCGGATCCGCCCACGATCTCGCCCCGCTCCAGCTCCTGGGGCGGCGCGCAGCGCTTGGCGTGTTCGATCAGGGGGGAGAAGTCCTTCTCTTCCCCCGCCTCGCCGGGGATGTGCCTGCATCCGGGATAGCCTGCCGCCCCGGTGGTGTACAGCCGGTCCTTATAGCTCTCCCTGGGGGGCACGATGCAGTTGGTGGTCATGAGGATGGGGCCGCGGAAGGACTCGAACTCCTCCTTCTGCCTCCACCAGGCGTTGCCGTAGTTGCCCACGAGGTTGGGGTACTTCTTGAAAGCGGGGTAGTAGTGGGCGGGGAGCATCTCAGAGTGGGTATACACATCCACCCCGGTGCCCTGGGTCTGCTCCAGCAGCATCTCCAGGTCCCGCAGGTCGTGGCCGGAGACCAGGATCCCCGGCCTGTCTCCCACGCCGATATCCACCCGGGTGATCTCGGGGTCCCCATAGGCCTTGGTGTTGGCCCGATCCAGCAGGGCCATGGCCTGCACGCCGTATCTGCCCGTCTCCAGGGCCAGGGCGGTGAGGGCCTCCGCATCCAGGCTGTCATCCAGGGTGGCGGCCAGGGCCCGCTGGAGGAAGGCGTCCACCGCCCCATCCTCCTGGAGCAGCGCGCTGGCATGCCTGGAGTAGGCGGCCAGCCCCTTGAGGCCGTAGGTGATGAGCTCCCGGAGCGAGCGGACGTCCTCGTCCTCCGTGGAGAGGACCCCCACCCGGGCGGCCTTGGCCTCCCAGTCCCCGCTGCCGTCCCAGAGGGCGGCTTCGGGCAGGGGGGCGGGGCCGCGCACCTGGGCCAGGAGCTGCGCCTTCTCTTCCAGGGTGGACCGGATACGGTCCATGACGGCCTCTTTATCGAAGTTGGCGTTGGTGATGGTGGTGAACAGGTCGAGGGCGACGAGGCGGCCGGTCCGGGAGGGCACCGCCGTCCCCTCCGCCCGCAGCCTGGTGGTGACGGCGGAGAGCCCCTTGGCCGCGTAGACCAGCAGGTCCTGCATGGCGGCCACATCGGGCTGCTTGCCGCAGGCCCCCACGCGGGTGCAGCCGGTGCAGCCCGCGGCCTCCTGGCACTGATAGCAAAACATCTTCTGTTCCATGGTATGTCCTCCTGTTTTCGGCATCGGCCTTGACTTTCTGGACACACTATACTACAGTTATCCTAACAAGTACGTTGTTATGACAACGAAAGGAGGCGCGGCCATGAGATCTGCGGTCCTGGCCCATACCCCCCTCTTTCGGGGCGCCACACCGGAGGAGGTGGAGGCCATGCTGGGCTGCCTGGGGGCGGAGCGGCGGGCCTTCGCCCGGGGGGAGCTGATCTATCGTGCCGGGGACGTGGTGACCGCTCTGGGGCTGGTGCTCTCCGGCCGGGTGCTGATCGAGAGCGGCGACTTCTGGGGGAACGTCACCGTGCTGGGCAGCGCGGGGCCGGGGGAGATCTTCGCCGAGACCTACGCCTGCTCTCCGGGGGAGCCCTTGATGGTGGATGTGGAGGCGGCGGAGCCCACAGAGGTGCTCTTCCTCGATGTGAGCCGGGTGCTCCAGACCTGTCCCAGGGCCTGCGGGCACCACAGCAGGCTGATCCGCGCGCTCCTGGCCCTCTCCGCCCAGAAGAACCTGGACCTGTCCCGGAAGATCTTCCACACCGCCCCCAAGACGATCCGGGGGCGCCTGTTGGCCTACCTCTCTTATCAGGCGCTCCGGGCCGGGAGCCGGCGCTTCACCATCCCCTTCGACCGGCAGCAGCTGGCCGACTACCTGAACGTGGACCGGAGCGCCCTCTCCAACGAGCTGAGCAAGATGCGAAAGGAGGGACTGCTGGAGGTGGAGAAGAACCGCTTCTCCCTCTCCAGCGTCCCTCCCGCCGATCGCAGCTGAAGCGCGCGCCCTGTTTTACCAGTCGGTCAGACACAGGTCCAGATCCACCCGCCCCTCGATGCCGTCCACGCTGCCCCGGCTGCTGTACTGCCACATATGGTAGTGGTAGGGGAAGTCGGTGGGGGTCCAGTCCGGGGTATAGTGGGCCAGCCAGAAGGGATAGTCCAGCAGCTGCGCCAGGTCCAGGTCTCCCTCCGAGATGTTGGAGGTGTTGCCGTATACCATGGGCTGGTAGCCCGCCGCCTCCACGATCTCACAGAAGGCCCGGGCACAGGCGGTGATGGTCTCGCCGGTGGTGGAGTCCGTGCGGGAGGAGGCGCCGCTGACCCGCTCCCAGTCAAAGACCACTGGATATGTAACATCATAGCCTTGGATCCATTCCAGGGTCTGGACGGCCTCCTCCACGGCCTCCTCCACCGTGACGGCCTGGGAGTAGAAGTACACCCCCACCTCCAGTCCGGCGTCCAGAGCGCCCTGGATGTTCTGATGGAAATAGGGGTCCTGGTTGATCCCGCCCACGGTATAGCCGCGGTAGCCCACCCGGATGATCGCGAACTCTACGCCGGCGCCGGCCACCCGCTGCCAGTCGATCTCCCCCTGGTGAGAGGACACGTCCACCCCCACGCGGCTCACCGGGGTGCCCAGATAGTGGAGGAAGCCGTCCACCACAGTGAACAGCTCGCTGTCATACTGGTTGAGAGGGATCGAGGACGTTTCGCCTCCTGTCTCTGTTCCGCTCTCCTCAGGGGCCTCGGTCTCCGGCGGCTCGCTCTCGGGAGGGGAAGGCTCGGCGGGCGTCTCGCTCTCCGGGGGAGCGGAGGTCTCCGGCGTCTCGCCCGCTTCCGGCACTTCGGGCTCCTGGGAGGGCTCCGGCGCGCCGGTCTCCGGGGCGGAGGGCTCCTCTGCAGGAGGGGAGGGCTCGGGCTCCTCTGTCTGGAGCTGGTCCAGGTAGCGGGTCAGGATGGCGGCCGCCTGGGCCCGGGTGGTCTCCCCGGCGGGAGCGAAGCTGCCGTCCGGCTCGCCCTCCACCAGCCCGATCCCCCGGGCCCAGGATACGGCGGCCCCGGCCCAGCCCGAGATGGCGGCCCCATCGGCGAAGTCCAGGCTCCCCGTCCCCACAGGGATGCCGGCGTACCGCCAGAGGACGGTGACGAACTGTTCCCGGGTCACCGGCTCGTCGGGGGCGAAGCGCCCGTCGCCATAGCCCTCCATATAGCCGTACTGGGCCGCCCAGCGCACGGCGTCTCCGTACCAGCTCTCCTCCTCCGTATCGGAGAAGGAGAGAGAGCCAGATGCCGTGGGGCTCCCGGCCAAGCGGTACAGGGTAGTGGCCAACATGGCCCGGCTCAAGGGGAGGTCGGGGGAGAAGGTGAGGTCGGAGGTGCCCATCATCAGTCCCAGCTCACTGGCTTGGGACACTGCTTCCATATACCACGCGTCGGCGGGCACATCGGAGTATGTGGCCGCCTGCGCGGGGACAGTGGACAGGGTGGCGGTGAGGAGCAGGCCCAGAAGAGGGGCCCGGATGTCGCGATGTCGTCTCATGGGTGCAGTCCTTTCTCTGTCTGTGCTGTCTCGATATCTTCAAAAAAATTTAAAAGATCTTTATAGAGATCGGGGCATCCCCTGTGCTAAAGTATAGTGCGACGGGAGACGATCGCCGGTCCCGGCACAGTATGAAAGGGGAAGGCCCAGTGAAAAAATACGGTTGGAAGATCACTCTGCTCCTGGCAGTGGTGTTGATAGGCGGCGGCGTCCTGCTGCTGTGGCGGACGGGCTTTTTCCAGGCCGCCTCCTCCCTGGAGGGGCTCCAGGCCTATATCGAGCGCTGCTCTCCCTACTCGCAGCTGGCCTTTTTCGGGCTCCAGCTGGCCTCGGTGATCGTGGCGCCCATCCCGAGCAACCTGTCTGCCCTGGCGGGAGCCCTCCTCTTCGGAATGTGGGAGGCGTTTTTCCTGACCATGGCGGCGGTGACGCTGGGGTCTGTGACCGTATTCGCCCTGGCCCGGGCCCTGGGCCAGACCTTCGTGCAGCGGCTGGTGAACGAGAAGGTATCCGACCGCTACCTGTCCGTTTTGGAGCGGAAGCGGGACATCGCGCTGGCCCTGGTGTTCCTCTTCCCCTTCTTCCCGGATGACATGATCTGCATCCTGGCGGGGCTCACCGACATCAGCTGTCCCCGCTTCCTCTTTATCGTGCTCCTTTTCCGCCCCTGGGGGCTGCTCTTCTCCTGCGCGGTGGGCGGCTCGGCGATCCATATCCCCCTCTGGGGCATGGTGCTGATCGGGGCGGCGGGCCTCCTGCTCTTCCTGCTGGGCATGACCTATGGGGACCGCATCGAGCGGGCCCTGATGGAGCGGCTGAAGAGAAGATAGCGCTGGACGGTGGCCGGGTCATATGCGGGGCCTCCGCCGTCCCTGAGACAGTCCGGTCTATGGCTGTGGCAGAGAGCTGTGCCCCCTCGCCTGCGGACGGCACTTTTCCAGTATATCGTGCATCTCTGCATCTTTCAAGTGCGTTCCGCCATTCTTTCCATGTATTCGACATCCCATTTCTTTCCGATATGAGGTCAGGCTATGGGAGCGATGGCCCGGCGCGATACCGTCCGCCCCGGGACGAAGGAGGCGGCCCGCCGCTCCTCGGCGTTCGCCGGCAAGCCTGCAGGGGAGGGCTCCGGACTCTTCCCGCCCTTCTGTACCGGCCGGGACCAGAACATCACCACCGTCTGATGGCGGCATAAAAGACGTGCGGGGAGATGCATAGGACGCCGCGCCCCGCATATGCTATCTCCAGGTGATACTCGATGAAGAGATACAGATGGGCGCCCTGTGTGCTGGGCGTCCTCCTGACCGAGGCGGTGGGCGGCCTCTCCGGGTGGCTGGCCCGGGACGGGATGGAGCGCTACGCCGGGGCCATCGTAAAGCCGCCCCTGTCCCCGCCGGGCATCGTCTTCCCCATCGTCTGGGGCATCCTGTTCGCGTTGATGGGGGTGGGCGCGGCCCGGATCTGGCTCTGCCCGCCCTCTGCCCTCCGCACCCGGGGCCTAGTGCTCTTCGCCGTGCAGCTGGCCTTCAACTTCTTCTGGAGCATCCTCTTCTTTTGCCTCCAGAACTTCGGCCTGGCCCTGCTGTGGCTGGCGGTCCTGTGGGGGCTGATCCTGTGGATGATCCTGACTTTCCGGAAGGTGGACCGGCCTGCCGCCCGGATCCAGGTCCCTTATCTGCTGTGGGCGGGTTTCGCGGCCTATCTGAACTTCGGGATCTGGGCGCTCAACTGAGGGGGCCGCTCTCTACCGCATCTCTCCCTATATACGCTGAACACCGCCCGCCGGAGCGCTCCGGCGGGCGGTGTTCGTTCAAAGCGGTCAGTTCAAAACGATGGCGTTCACGGACTCGATGAGGTCCACCGCGCTGCTCCTGGATACCAGACACAGGGGCGCGCCGTCCACCACGGCCAGACAGCTGCTCCCATCGTACCGGTAGAGGACGATGGAGACGGTGGGGGAGCCCTCCAGATCCAGGTGTACCGTCAGACGGATCTCCTCCCGCTCCGAGGGCTGCTCGTCGGTGAAGCCGTCCTCCTCCGCCTTCAGCGCGGTCAGAGCGGTGCGGAGGTCGCTGATGTCCAGCGCTTCTTCTCCGTAATAGAAGGTCCGGTCCTCGCCCTCCCCCTGGGAGGTGATGGCGTACTCCGCCCCCTCCAGGGAGACGTCGATCCGGCTCACGTCCTCGAACTCCGCCGGCAGCACCTCCTGGTGCCGGAGGTCGTCCCGGGAGGCGGCCATCAGGGCCTCATACTCGCCGGAGGAGATCCGGTAGAGGATCGGAGACTCGCCCACCCGGGCATAGGCGGTGATCTCCTCCTCGCCCTCACTGCCGGACTCTCCACCGGCGGCCGCCCGCTCCTCCGGGTCCCGGCTCACATGGAGGGTGAAGGTCCCGGCGGCATCCTCTCCGTCCCCGTCCTCCCCGGTATAGTCCACGGTGATGGTCAGCTCGGGGTCATCCAGGCCGCAGGCCCGGATCTCCTCCTCGGTGGCGTCGTAGGTCACATAGTCGGTGAGGCCCAGGTACCGCAGGTCGTAGAGGTAGTCCTCCACCCGGCTGGTGTCCAGGGGCAGGGCTCCGCCGCCGTCCTCGGCGAAGTACACGTCCTCCGCCCGGTAGCTGTCCCCGCCGTTCTCCTGATAGGAGATGGCGTAGTCCTCCGCGCCGGAGAAGGCGATCTGCGTCACCTGACCGAAGTCGGGGACCTGGTCATGGGCGATGAGGTCGCTGAGCTCCGCGTCGAACTCCTCCAGGGGGTCGTGGGCGGCCAGATAGACGTTCCCGTCTCCGATGGAGACATACCGCTGGGCGTCCATAGTGCTGTAGTCCCCCAGCGAGATGGTGTAGCTCTCCTCCACGGTGGAGAAGGAGATGGTGCATATCGGGTCATCCAGGCCGTACTGCCCCAGGTCCTCCGGCTCCTGGATGGTGAAGGCGGCGCCGAAGGACTGGAACTGCTCCAAAAGCCCGGCGATCTTCTCGCCGTCCACCGGGAAGGCCTGGTCCCCGTCGTAGATCCAGCTCCCGTCCTTGTGGAAAGAGAAGCTCTGCCCGTCATACTCCCAGGAGAGGGACTCCACCTCCTCGCTGGGCACCTCCAGGACGATCTCTCCGGTGGCCTGGATCTGTTCCTTGTGCTCCTGGTAGCGGCTGACGCCGAAAGTGACCGCGCAGGCGGCGGCCAGCACCCCCAGCAGCACATAGAGCCGTTCAGATCGTTTCATTTTGCAGCCTCCTTCTCCTCAGGACCACACCGACGCCGATCCCCAGGTACAGGAGGGGGAAGACGCCGATCATGAGCGCCTTCAACAGGGAGGAGACAGAGGCGCTGATGGTCAGGTAGTTGTAGTTGAGAGACTTGCTGCGGATGGCCATGGCCTCGCTCTCGCCGACCATGGAGGACAGGGCGTTCATCCCCAGGTCCACGTTGGCGCCGGAGGAATAGGCGTTGTATATATCGCTGAGGAAGGTGGAGGAGGTGAACCAGACGATCTCCCCGCCGCCGGAGGTCTCTACGGACACGCCCAGGGCGAAGGGGCCGTCGATGTCTCCCTCCTCCTTCTCATAGGTCTCCAGGTCATAGCCGGCCAGCTTGGAATAGGAGGCGCTGGAGGTGGTGAGGAGCTCCGTCACCGTGGCCCCTCCGTCGTCCTCCGAGACGGTGAGCCCCAGGGAGAGGGGGAGGATGGGGTAGTACCGCTCCTCCAGCAGGGAGTCGGTGATGTCGCTGCTGGCCATATCGGGCAGCAGGGCGAAGGGGGACTGGAAGGCGTAGTGCTCCCGGTCGCCCTCGATGACGATGCCCTCGTTGGCGGAGACGCCGTAGTCGGACAGGAGGCTGTAGAGCTCCTCCAGCGTCCCATCCACCACGGGCCCGGCCATGACCAACAGCTTCCCGCCGCCGGAGACATAGTCCGCCAGCATATCCCGCTCCTCCTGGGAGATGTCGCTGGCGGGGGCGTAGATCATGATGCAGTCGGCGTCCTCCGGGATCTCATCCACGGTGAGAAGGGAGAGCTGCTCCAGCTCCATGTTCTCCTTCTCCAGCTGCTCCTGGAAAGTGTAGGGGAGCTCCTCCTCGCCGTGGCCCTCCAGCAGGTAGATCCGGGGCTGGTCCTCGTTCACCACATAGTCGATGGCCGAGGTGATGGCGCCCTCGCCGTCGAAGGAGGTGCTATAGGTGTAGGAATACATATCCGCCTCATAGAGATAGATGTCGTCGTACCCGATGAAACGGCTCCGGTCCCCATGCTCTACCACCAGGCTGTTGTTGGAGACGGTCTCGTCGGTATACTGCTCGGTGAAGGTGGGGTAGACGTCGGGGTCCCGCTTGACCACGGTGATGTGGTCGGACAGGCTCTCATATTTGCCCAGCAGGTTCTCGATGACCGCATCCTCCTCTCCGGCCTGGACGATCCAGTAGATCGTCACGTCCTCTTCCAAGGCGTTCACCACCGCCTTGGTATTGCTGGTGACGGAGTAGAGCTTGGCGGCGCTGATGTCGTATTTGGTGAGGGAGGTCGGCAGCATGGAGACCAGGATGTTCACCACCACCAGCAGGGCCAGTACCACTGCCGTGAGCATGAGGGAGTAGGAGCCGCCCTGAAGGGCGATGCGGCTCCGGGCAGGAGAGGGGGAGGGCCGCCTGACAGAAAATTTTTTCATCAGTTGTACCTCCTTTTCTCCAAAGACTGCACCGACAGGAACAGGAAGAACACGATGACGGACAGATAATATACCAGCCCCGTCAGGTCGAACACCCCGTTGACGAACACGGTGAACCGCTCGAACAGGGAGAGGGCCTTCATCAGGTCGGGGAGCAGTCCCTCATAGGCGGCGCTGTCCACGAAATACAAGATCGATGCGGCGGCCAGGAGCACCAGGCAGACCGCGAAAGCCAGATCCTCGTTCTTGGTGAGGTAGCGCACCACCGCGCCGACGGCCAGGATGAGGACCAGCAGGGCGACCGCTGTGCCGGCGGCGGTGGAGGAGACATACTCCGAGAGCCTGACGCTGTAGTAGTTGAAGAGGATGACGGCGATGCCGATGCCGGCGGCCAGCCCCTGGTCGTCGGTGAGGGAGGAGAGGAACACCCCTACGGCGATGAGGGCCGCGCCCATGAGGAAGAAGGCGAAGATAGAGCCGTAGGAAGTGGGCAGGTATACGTCTCCGAACTGGGAGAAGATCAGCGGGTAGATGGAGATGACCGCAAGGGGGATGAGATAGATGACCAAAAGGGCCAGATATTTCCCCACTATCACCTGGAAGGTGGTGATGGGCAGGGAGTAGAGGAGCTGGTCGGTCTTCTGCCGGCGCTCCTCCGCCACCACCCGCATGGTCAGGATGGGCACGATGACCACCAGGACCAGACTGCCGAAGTCCAGGACATATTCGAAGTTGCTCACCGCGGCCTGGAGATTGTAGAGCATGGCGCCGAACCCCACGAAGGCCAGCAGGAACGCCCCGAAGACATAGGCGGTGAGGGAGTGGAAATAGTTCCTCAGTTCATGCTTGCAGACCGCTCTCACAGCTCGCTCGCCTCACTTTCTTCGGTATCCGCCGCGCCGGGGGAGCCTCCGCCGTCCTCCGTGAGCTCGATGAAGATGTCCTCCAGACCGGCCCGCTTCAGGGATATCTCCAGCAGGGCCCTCTGCCTCCAGGCAAAGGCGAAGAAGAGCGCCCGGGAGACGTCGTGGACATCCTCCGCGTCGGTGTGCAGCCGGACAGCAGTGAGGCCGGACGGCTTCTCTTCGATCTCCACGCCGGCGATGTGCTCCACCCGCTCCAAGATCTCCCGGACCTCTTCCACGGAGGCCTCCGCGGTGAGGAGGATCTCGCTGGGGCTCCGCAGGGCGGATTCCAGCTCCTCCGGGCCGCCGAAGGCCACCAGCTTCCCCTTGGCGATGATGAGGATCTGGTCGCAGATGGTCTGGACCTCCGAGAGGATGTGGGAGCTGAAGATGACCGTATGGGTCTGGCCCAGCTGCCGGATCAGGTCCCGGATCTCGATGATCTGCAAGGGGTCCAGGCCCACGGTGGGCTCATCCAGGATGATGACTTTGGGCCCGCCCAGCAGGGCCTGGGCGATGCCCACCCGCTGCTTGTAGCCCTTGGAGAGGGCGGCGATGCTCCGCCTCCGCACGTCGCCGATGCGGACCTGCTCGATCACCTCCCGGATCTGGCGCTCCAGGTCCGCGCCCCGCAGCCCCTTGGCCTCTCCTACGAAGCGGAGGTATTCCTCCGGCGTCTCGTTGAGGTAGAGCGGCGGTTGCTCGGGGAGATAGCCGATCTGGCGCTTGGCCTCCCGCGGTTCCTCGAAGATGTCGTGGCCGTCGATGACCACCTTGCCTTCCGTGGCGGACAGGCAGCCGGTCATGATGTTCATGGTGGTGGATTTCCCCGCCCCGTTGGGGCCCAGGAAGCCGTATACATGGCCCTCCTGGATCTCGAAGGAGAGGTCATCCACCGCCACGAGCTCGCCGTATCGTTTCGTCAAGTGCTCCACACTGATCATATGTCGGCCTCCTTGTGGGATGGGATGGGGCCTCGGCCCCATGCCATTATAAGGGAGCAAGCTGAAACGGCGCTGAAGACCGGCCGCCGGACGCAAAAACGAGCGGAGGCATTTGAAGATGCCTCCGCTCGTTGTAAATGAGATCTGCTTGCCGGCATATATGGATCAAGGACAGGGGAGCTCTACAGAGAAGATATTGCGCCCATCCCGGCTCTCCGCCCATATCCTGCCCCGGTGCTGCTTCACGATGCCCTCGGCGATAGAGAGCCCCAGTCCGAAGCTGCCGTCCCGGCTCCGGGCGGGGTCGGCCCGGTAAAAGCGCTGGAAGATCTGCCGCCTCTCCTCCGGGGGGATGGGGTCCCCCTCGTCGGACACGGACAGCACACAGCGCCCCCGGCCCCGCCGCCGGAGCACCACAGCGGCGCTCCCCCCGGGCTTGGCGTATTTCTGGGCGTTGTCCAGCAGGATCTCCACCACCCGGCGGAGCTGCGTCTCCTCGCCGGTCACCCCGATCCCCTCCTCCACCTGGGCATCCAGGGAGAGGCCACGCTCGAAAAAGAGGGGCTCGAAGGGGAGGACCGCCTGGGACACCAGGCGGCTCAGATCCACGGGGCGGAAGAGGGCGGCGGCCTCCGGACTGTCCGTCTGGGCCAGCTCCAGCATCTGCTCGATGAGGCCGCGCATCTGCCGGGACATGGCCAGGATGCTGGAGAGGGATTTCTCCCGCTTCTCCTCCCGGAGCTCCGGCGCGGCCAGGAGCTCCGCGTTGGTCATGATGACGGTGAGAGGGGTCTTCAGCTCGTGGGAGGCCGCGGCCACGAACCGGCGCTGCTGCTTCCAGGCCAGCTCCACCGGCCGCACCGCCCACTTGGAGAGGAGGATGCTCACCCACAGGAAGGCGAAGAAGCTCAGGCCGCCGATGAGGAGGCAGGTGGTGCGCAGCCCCTCCAGGGTGGCCCGCTCGCTGGAGATATCGGCGAACACCAGGCGCTGGCTGGCGGGGGCGTCCACCCGATAATAGCGCAGCTCATACTCTGAGATCACGCCCAGCCGCTGGGGGGAGGCGGCGGCAGTGGCGACCAGGCCGCTGAGGAGGTCCCCGTCGGAGAGGTCGTAGTATCCGCTGTCCGCCGACATCAGCTCCCCGTGGGGCCCCACCTGGAGCGTGAAAAAGGGGAGCCGGACATCGGGGCCCGGCTCGCCGGGGGCGTCCAGCTGGAAAGGGCGGCTGGCGATGTCCTCCATCATGCGGATGCTCTCCATCTCCAGCTGGGCGCTGGTGAAGTAGAACACCAGGCCCAGGATCGTGCAGAGGAGGATCGTGACGATCCCCATGTTCACCAGGACGAACTTGAAGCGCAGCCGCTGGATCATGTCTCGCTCACCTCCAGATGATAGCCCAGCCGGCGCACCGTCTCGATGCGGATGTTGGAGCCGATGCTGGAGAGCTTTTTCCGCAGGAAACCGATGTAGACCTCCACATGGTTCTCCACCGCGTTGGAGTCGTAGCCCCAGACCCGGGCCAGGATGGCCTCCTTGGACAGGTTGCGGGCCCCGGCCTGGAGGAGCAGGCGCATCACATCGAACTCCCTGGCGGAGAGATGGACCGACTCCTCTCCGCATACCAGGGTGGCAGAGGCCAGGTCCAGAGCCGTGTTGCCGAAGGTCAGCTCGTCCACCTGGGCCCCCTGCCGCCGGAGCAGAGCGTTGACGCAGGCCAGCAGCTCCCGGGTGTCGAAGGGCTTGGTCAGGTAGTAGTCCGCGCCGGCGTCCAGCCCGGCGATCCGGTCCTCCAGGGCGGAGCGGGCAGTGAGCATCAGGATGGGCACCCCCAGCCGCTTGGCCCGCACCTGCCGGGCCACCGCGAAGCCGTCCAGCTTGGGCATCATCACGTCCAGGATCAGCAGGTCGTATACGCCCAGCTCCGCGTACATGGCCCCCGCCTCCCCGTCATAGGCCGCCTCCACTTCAAAGCCCTTGGACCGCAGGAGCTCGGCCACAGAGTCGGCCAGCAGCTTCTCGTCCTCGATCACCAGGATCTTCAACATGGGCCCCTCCTTCGTCCCGTCTGTTTAACACATTATAATAATATAAAGTTTTCCTGAAAGGAAGCTGAAAATCGGAAGGGAGGAGCCAGTGTCTTTGGCGCTCTATATCCTCTGATGCCGCCCGGACAGGCGGTATTTCCACCTATTTCCCCGGGAATAAAAGCCGCCGGAACAAAGGGGACTTTGCTCCGGCACAGAAAAGACGGTCTGGATCGATGCTGAAGGTCCACGCCTGTTATGTGATCCACGTCGATATCACAAAATATTACATGAAAGGCCGCGGAGATGTGACCTTGATCTG
>DWZK01000043.1 GCA_019117605.1 Candidatus Intestinimonas stercoravium
GGTCGCCGGCGCCCACCATGTCCAGGGGGTCGCTGTCCCCGCCCTGCTGGACCTCATAGGACTTGTTGACGCCCATGGCGATGTCGGGAGACTGCTCGTCGATGGCGGTCATGACGGCACAGGAGCGGTAGTCGAAGCCGTAGGCGGGGTCGGTATAGCCGATGCGCTGGACGGTCCGCCGGACGATAGCGGGGATATCGGTGTAGTGGGAGGTGGTGATCTCTCCCATGACCACCACCATGCCGGTGGTGGTGAAGGTCTCACAGGCCACATGGGCGTGGGGGTCGCTGGCCAGGATATCGTCCAGCACTGCGTCGGAGATCTGATCGCAGACTTTGTCGGGGTGGCCCTCGGTCACGGACTCAGAGGTGAATACGCGATGGCTCATGATCTTTGAACATCCTTTCTGTCCTGCTCCGGGGCGGAGGGCACAAAAAATGCGTTCCGCCGCCGGCGGAGCGCACGAAGCTTTTTCCCTCATCTTTCGAACTCTGCCGCCGGACTTGGCACCTTGCGTCGCCGCAGGTTGCCGGGCTTCATCGGGCCGTTCCCTCCACCGCTCTTGATAAGGCTATTGATTTGTGCCTCTATTATATCTGCCCGCAGAGGGAATGTCAAGGGCCCCACGCCCCTGCCGGGCGTGAAATGGAAAGTTCACAAATTCTTATAGACTTCTCCGCAGAAAACGGGTAAAATATGTCACACACTAAATGTTAGGAGGCCCCGCCCTTGCGCTCCATCGACACTTGGCTCGACCGGTTCTGCTACAAGCACCCCCGTCTGGGCATCCCCGACCTGATGAAGTATGTGGTCATCGGGAACATCGTGGTCTATCTGCTGGATATGTTCTCCGGCTATGCCTGCTCCGCCATGCTGGCCTTCATCCCCGCCGGTATCCTGCAAGGGCAGATCTGGCGGCTGGTCAGTTTCATCTTCGTCCCTCCCACAGGGTACGGAGCGATCGGGCTGGCCCTGTTCCTCTACATGTACTATATGATCGGCAACATGCTGGAGCGGGAATGGGGCACCACGAAATTCACCCTCTACTACGGCATCGGCGTGGCGGCCAATATCGTGGTGGGCCTGGTCCTCACCCTCATCTACGGCCCGAATCACCCCTATGCGGTGGTGGACATCACCTACCTCAACATGTCCCTCTTCCTCGCCTTCGCCGCCCTGTACCCCGACCTGCGCTTCCTCCTCTTCTTCATCATCCCGGTGAAGGCCAAGTGGCTGGCCTGGATCGACCTGGCCTTCTTCGCCCTCTCCATCCTCTCCAGCCTGCTGCGCTTCTATTGGGTGGGCGTGATCGTCCCCATCGTGGCCCTGCTCAACTTCCTGCTCTTCTTCTCCTCCAGCGCCGCCCGGATCTTCGGGCGCTTCCGGTATCAGCATTCCCGGCAGACCATCAACTTCAAGAAGGCCGCCCGGGAGGCCAAGAGGGACAAGGGCTACCTCCACAAGTGCGCCGTGTGCGGGATCACCGACGCCGACGACCCCAACATGGAGTTCCGCTACTGCTCCAAGTGCAACGGCTACTACTGCTACTGCATGAAGCATATCAATGACCACATACACATCCAGTGAGGAAGGAAGGAGGCCCTGTCATGACCGAGCGGGAACTGGTGGATCTGGCGTTCTCCATGCTGGAGCGGTCCTATGTGCCCTATTCCCACTTCCCTGTGGGGGCGGCCCTGGAGTGCGCCGACGGCAGCGTGTTCACCGGCTGCAATGTGGAGAACTCCGCATACGGGGATACGATCTGCGCCGAGCGCACCGCCGTGGTGAAGGCGGTGAGCGAGGGCCATCGGGACGACTTCGTCCGCATCGCCATCGCGGGCCGGTCCCAGGACTACTGCTGGCCCTGCGGCTCCTGCCGGCAGGTGCTCAACGAGTTCGCCCCCGGCCTCACGGTGCTGGTGGCCCGCGGGGACGGCGCGTTCGTGCGCTTCCCTCTCCGGGAGCTTCTGCCCCACGGCTTTGGGCCCAAGTCCCTGGTGTGACAGCCCTTTCTCGATAGCTCGATATGTATAAGACCTCCTCGCTCTGGGCATCCTGCTGTCGGATACCCAAAGTGAGGAGGTTTTTCCATGCTGGATAAGATCGCCCTGATCCTCGCCATCATCGGCGGGCTCAACTGGGGCAGCATCGGGATCTTCGGCTTCGACCTGGTGGCCTTTCTGTTCGGCGGCTCCGGCAGCGCCTTCAGCCGGGTGGTGTACACCCTGGTGGGCCTGGCCGCCGTGTGGTGTATCTCCCTGCTGTTCCGGGACACCTCGGCCGCCAGAGAGCGGACCTGATAACAGAAGGCCGCCGCGCGTCCTGAAAAAGGGCGTGCGGCGGTCTTTTGCATCTCTTGAGATCATTCCGAGCGGTGCTCTAAAAGCCAGCAGCTGGCAGCGGCGCCCAAGATGGTCACCGCCGCGGCCAGGAGCCAGAGGGGCGCGCCCCTGGTCAGGAACAACAGCAGGTATCCAAAGAGCAACGTGAGGACCGCTGCGCCGCCCAGCGAGCGCCGGCGGGGGCTCCGGCAGTTCCTGCACCAGAGGGCGATCGTGAGGGCGGATACATAGGCCCCCATGCCCAGGGCCAGGGCGGTGAGCGCCCCCTCCCAGGAGGCCCAGCGCTCCAGCCGGGCCACCCGCTCCGCGCCGTCCGACCAGATCCGGGGCCAGACATCCCCGAACTCCGCCAGGGAGATATGGAGGAAGATCTGCTGGAGGGCCGCCCCCGCCCCGATGAGGCCCGCCCAGAAGAGCAGGCGGCCCCCCACCGACTGCCAGGCGGGGCGGCCGCTGGTCCGCTCCAGGGCGAAGGGCCCGGAGAAGGGCCAGCACAGTCCGCTGGCCACCGCCGCCCCTACGGCCGTCAGCAGGTGGAGGCTCAGCAGGAGCGGCACGCCGGATCCGTTCCAGGAAGCGGCCCCATTCCAGCAGATCGGCACGAGCAGGAGCAGCCAGCCCAGGCTCACGGCTCCCCCCAGCGCGCACAGCAGTTCCTCCCGGCAGCAGCGCAAGAGGCCTCTCATCCCCTTCCACCTCCGAACACATCCATATATTTCTCCTCCACCGACAGTCCCTCCCGCTGGCGCAGGTCCTCGGCGGAGCCGGAATAGACCACATGGCCCCGGGAGAGGAAGAGCACGTCATCCAATATGGGCTCTGCGTCGTGGACCAGGTGGGTGGCGATGAGGAGGGCCTTGTTCCCCTCCGCCACCCCCGCCGCCGCGGCCAGGACGGCAGCCCGCTCTACCGGATCCACGCCCCCCAGAGGCTCGTCCAGCAGGTATACGTCCGCATCCCGGGCCAGGAGGAGGGCCAGGTCCAGCCGCTCTGCCTGCCCCTTGGTGAGGGCGCGGACCTTCCGGTCCAGGGGGAGCTCCCCCGCCATCGCCCACAGCCGGTCCCTATCCAAGCCCGGGAACAGGCTCTGATACCACCTCACCGCCCGGCGGGCCGTCAGGTCCTGGGGCAGGAGGCTGTGGTCGGCCATATAGGCGATCCGGGGCCGGTCCCGCCGGGCCACCGGCTCCCCTTTGAGGCGGATGGCGCCCCAGTCCGCCCGCCATACGCCGGCAAGCACCTTGAGCAGGGTGGACTTCCCAGCCCCATTGGGCCCCAACAGGCCGGTGACCGAGCCGGGGCGCAGGGAGAAAGTACAGCCCCGGAGGATGTGTTCCCCCTCCAGGATCTTATAGAGCCCTTCGGCTTCCAACAGCTTCTCCACCGTCTCTCTCCTCTCCCCGCAGGCGCTCCTCCGCGTCCAGCCGGGAGAAGCCCAGGCCCGCCATCCCCCGGAGGTAAGCCTCCGCCAGGGACCGGGCCATCTCCTCCCGGAGGGCGGCCAGCCTCTCCCAGTCCCCGGTGACGAAGGAGCCCACTCCCCGCCGGGTCTCCAGCAGGCCCTCCCGCTCCAGCTCGGAACAGGCCCGCTGCATGGTGTTCAGATTGATCCCGTACCGCCCGGCCAGGACCCGTACCGACTCCACCCGGCTCCCGGCGGGGAGGTCCCCGGTGACCATCTCCCGCTTCATGTCCTCCATCACCTGGAGGTAGATGGGCTTGCTGGCAGAGAACTGCATATCCGTCTCCTCCTGTCTCTGTCCTAGTATACTATATAAATAGTACACTAGGACACTGATGCTGTCAAGGGACCAGGCCGCCGCTGAAAAAGTTTTGCGCGGACCCTTGACATTCTCCTAGCGGAGTGGTATGCTTCAAGCACAGACCCCCCACCCCCGGGGGGTATCTGAAGCACTTCGATATTTGGAGGGATGCGCCGTGATGGCAGACCAGAAGACCGTGCTCCGCCTGCTCAAGACCGCCCGGGGACAGATGGACGGCATCATCAAGATGGTGGAGGAGGACCGGTACTGCATCGACATCTCCACCCAGGTCATGGCCGCCGAGGCCATGCTCAACCGGGCCAACAAAGAGATCCTCACCGCCCATCTGAAGCACTGCGTCAATACCGCCCAGACCCAGGAGGAGCGGGAGCAGAAGATCGACGAGCTGGTGGATATGCTGGGCAAGATACTCAAGTGACTCCTTTCCTCGTGAAGATGACGAGGCAGAAAAGACTTTATCCCCTGTACGGTCCGGAGGGATCCTCCTCCGGACAGAAAGATGGTGAGACCGTAACATGAAGCAGAAATTTACCGTCACCGGCATGACCTGCTCCGCCTGCTCCGCCCATGTGGACAAGGCAGTACGGAAGCTGGAGGGCGTCAGCGAGGTCAATGTGAACCTGCTGGGCGGGTCCATGACGGTGGAGTACGACCCTGCGGCCGAGACGCCGGAGGATATCATCGCCGCCGTGGACGCGGCGGGCTACGGCTGCGCCCTGCCCCAGGCGGAGCCCGCCGCCAGCCCCCGGGACGCCCGGGCGGACGCGGCCAGGCAGATGGAGGAGGAGCTCCACGGCATGAAGCGCCGTTTCCTCGTCTCCCTGTGCTTCCTCATCCCCCTCTTCTATATCGCCATGGGGCATATGATGGGCTGGCCCCTCCCCTCCTTCCTCCATGACAGCCGGAACGCCCTGGCCTTTGCCTTCATCCAGTTCCTGCTGGTGCTGCCCATCATGTATGTCAACGACAAGTACTACCGGGTGGGCTTCAAGACCCTCTTCCACGGCGCGCCCAATATGGACTCCCTGATCGCCGTGGGCTCCGCGGCCGCCGTGGTCTACGGTATCGCCGCCATCTTCCAGATCGGCTACGGCCTGGGGCACGGGGACATGGCCCGGGTGGAGCAGTGGTCGATGGACCTCTACTTCGAGTCCGCGGGCATGATCCTCACCCTCATCACTCTGGGCAAGTATCTGGAGACCCGCTCCAAGGGCAAGACCAGCGAGGCCATCAGCCGCCTCATGGACCTGGCCCCCAAGACGGCCACCGCCCTCCGGGACGGCCGGGAGGTGGAGATCCCGGTGGAGCAGGTGGTGGTGGGCGACCTGCTCCTGGTGCGGCCCGGTCAGTCCATCCCCGTGGATGGCGAGGTGGTGGAGGGCCTGTCCTCCGTGGACGAGTCCGCCCTCACCGGAGAATCCATCCCCGTGGAGAAGGGCCCGGGGGATAAGGTGGTGGCCGCCTCCATCAACAAGTCCGGCTCTTTCACCTTCCGGGCCACACGGGTGGGCAACGACACCACGCTGGCCCAGATGATCGCCCTGGTGGACGAGGCGGCCTCCTCCAAGGCCCCCATCGCCAAGCTGGCGGACAAGGTGGCCGGGGTCTTCGTCCCTGTGGTCATGACCATCGCCGCCGTCACCGCCGTGGTGTGGCTGCTGGTCACTGGAGGCGACATCACCCGGGCCCTCACCGCCGGGGTGGCGGTGCTGGTGATCTCCTGTCCCTGTGCCCTGGGCCTGGCCACCCCTGTGGCCATCATGGTGGGCACCGGCAAGGGCGCGGAGAACGGCATCCTCATCAAGTCCGCCGAGGCCCTGGAGACCCTGCACACCGTGAGCACAGTGGTGCTGGACAAGACGGGCACCGTCACCCAGGGCGAGCCCCGGGTCACCGACCTGCTGCCCCAGAGGGGGACTACAGAGGAGGAGCTCCTCTGTCTGGCCGCCTCCCTGGAGAGGCCCTCCGAGCATCCCCTGGCCGAGGCCATCGTCAATGAGGCCCAGGAGCGGGCCATCCCCCTGGCCCCTGTCACCGGCTTCCAGGCCGTCCACGGCCGGGGCGTGAGGGCAGAGATCCAGGGCGCGGCCTATCTGGCCGGCAACCGGGCCATGATGGAGGAGAACGGAGTCGATCTCAGCGGGCAGGGGCCGGAGGCCGACCGGCTGGCCGAGAACGGCAAGACCCCCCTGTACTTCGCCGAGGACGGCCGGCTCATCGGTATCGTGGCCGTGGCGGACACGGTGAAGCCCACCAGCGCCGCCGCCATCGCCGCCTTCCGCGACCTGGGCATCGACGTGGTCATGCTCACCGGCGACAACAGGCGCACCGCCGACGCCATCGGCCGGGAACTGGGGGTCACCAAGGTCATCGCCGAGGTCCTGCCCCAGGACAAGGAGAAGGTCATCGCCCAGCTCCAGCAGGAGGGCAAGAAGGTGGCCATGGTGGGGGACGGCATCAACGACGCCCCCGCTCTGGTCCGGGCGGACGTGGGCCTGGCCATCGGGGCGGGCACCGATGTGGCCATCGAGTCCGCCGACATCGTGCTCATGAAGAGCGACCTCATGGACGCGGTGACGGCGGTGGAGCTGAGCCGGGCCACCATCCGCAACGTCAAGGAGAACCTGTTCTGGGCCTTCTGCTACAACACCATCGGCATCCCTCTGGCCGCCGGCGTGTTCTTCCCTCTCCTGGGCTGGCAGCTCTCTCCCATGTTCGGGGCCGCCGCCATGAGCCTGAGCTCGGTGAGCGTGGTGTCCAACGCCCTGCGCCTGAAGCTCTTCAAGCCCAAGCACACCGCCCCCCGGACGGAGGCGGAGCCTGTCCCTGTATCCCCGCCGGCGGCGGAGCCCGCCGTTCCCGAAGCATCCCATACGGATCTAGAAGAGAAAGGAGCCTTTCAAATGGAAAAGAAGATCATGATCGAAGGTATGATGTGCCAGCACTGCGTGGCTCATGTGACCAAGGCCCTCACCAGCCTCCCCGGTGAGACGGCCAATGTGGACCTGGAGGGCAAGTGTGCCACTGTCAGCGGCCCCGCCACCGACGAGGCGCTGAAGAAGGCTGTGGAAGACGCCGGATATCAGGTCGTCTCCATCACCTGATCTTTCCCTGAGGTTTCCTTGGGATCTTCCCCAAAAAGCCGGGCCTTCGTAAACGAGGGCTCGGCTTTTTATGCATCATTCACAAAAATGGAACAGGATTTTTGCTATTTACAAGTTATCCTGGTTTATGTTATGCTTCATATATGAAAATTCCATTTCTGTATAAATAGTGTGATATCTGACTTTTTCAGGTAGAGGAGGGGATCGTTGTGCCTAAGAGGCTTCTTTTTTTTACCTTGACGGCCTTGCTGTCGTTCTCGCAGCTGCTCCTCCCTGCCGCTGCCCTGTCGGACGAGCTCACCGGCCTGAATACAGCGCCCTCCGCAGCTCTGATCGACGTGGGAGACGCTCCCGCAGCACCGCCCTCCCTGACGGTGGAGATCTCTCCCTCCCCTGAAGATCTTCCGCCGGAGATGACGGAGGAGACACCTCCTGCAGAAACGATGCCTTCTGATGAGACGTCCCCTCCGCAGACCGATCCTGTGCCGGAGGAGACGCCTCCGGAGGCATCTTCTCCTTTAGATGGCGCCGATCCTTCCGAGACGCCGCCCGCCCCGGAGGAGACCGAGCCCTCCGAGACGGAGGAGCCCGCCCCTGGGGAGACCACGCCTCCCCAGACGGAAGAGCCCGCCCCCGGGGAGACCACGCCTCCCCAGACGGAGGAACCCGCCCCCGGGGAGACCGCTCCCCCCGAGACGGGGGAACCCGCCCCCGGGGAGACC
>DWZK01000044.1 GCA_019117605.1 Candidatus Intestinimonas stercoravium
GCCCTCTTTGACAGCGAGAAGAACATGGTGCGTATCGACATGAGCGAGTATATGGAGAAGTTCTCCGTCTCCCGCCTGATCGGCGCGCCTCCCGGATATGTGGGCTATGAGGAGGGCGGCCAGCTCACCGAGGCCGTCCGCCGGCAGCCCTACTCCGTGGTCCTCTTCGACGAGGTGGAGAAGGCCCACCCGGATGTGTTCAACATCCTCCTCCAGGTCCTGGACGACGGCCGCATCACCGACAGCCAGGGCAGGACCGTGGACTTCAAGAACACCATCATCATCCTCACCTCCAACCTGGGCTCCCAGTACCTGCTGGACGGCATCGGCCCCGACGGCGAGATCAGCCAGGAGGCCAGGGACCAGGTCAGCGACCTGCTCAAGCGGTCCTTCCGGCCTGAATTCCTCAACCGGTTGGATGAGATCGTGTTCTATAAGCCGCTGACCAAGGACAACATCACCCACATCATCGACCTGATGATGGACAGCGTCAACCAGCGCCTGGCGGATAAGCAGCTCAGGGTGCAGCTCACCGGCTCCGCCAAAGAGCATATCATTGACAGCGCCTATGACCCCATCTACGGCGCCCGTCCTCTCCGCCGCTACCTCCAGCACACGGTGGAGACCCTCATCAGCCGGAAGATCATCGCCGGCGAGGTGGAGGCCGGGGATACCCTGGTGGTGGACTGCAAGGAGGGCGAACTGTCCGTCAGCGCCGTGCAGGTGCAGTGACCGCGCCGCCATATCTGAGCTCCAAGGGCGGATCGGAAGTCTTGAAAAGACTTCCGATCCGCCCTTTTTTGCATGGGTCATCCTGCCAACCTTCAAAGTGGGATACCGCCCACAGAGCTTTCCTCCCTCCTTTCCGCCTCTGCGGCCTCTCCCTCCGCCCCCTCTATCCATCAAAAGAGGGGAGTCTTTCTATCGTAAGTCCCCGCCAGTCTCCCCCCACCACGGACTATTGTGCGTTCCTCCAATACACCGGTCCACCGCCTCCGGTCTCCTGTGCTTTTTGCCAAGTTTTGCAATATTCTTACAAATCAATTGCAAGCTTTCCCGTTTTAGCGTACAATGTCATTTAGTATAGTATGCTCAACGGCGGCTTCCGGCACCGGACGCCCGCCTGGGACAGGAGTCCTCCCGTGTGGGCCGGCCCGCGGGAGGACTCTCCACAAGCCGCAAAGGGGCGGCCTCCGCCCATGCCCGCGGCCATCTCTGCCAAGAAAAGGAGGAAGCCTACCGTGCCAGTCAGAAGCTTTAAAAAGGTCCTGGTGGCCAACCGGGGCGAGATCGCCATCCGCATCTTCCGCGCCTGCTACGATCTGGAGCTCCACACCGTGGCCATGTATTCCAACGAGGATACCTTCGCTCTCTTCCGCACCAAGGCCGACGAGGCCTATCTCGTCGGGGAGAACAAGTCCCCTCTGGGCGCCTATCTGGATATCCCCGGCATCATCGACCTGGCCAAGCGCCGCCAGGTGGACGCCATCCATCCCGGCTACGGCTTCCTGTCCGAGAACGCGGACTTCGCCCGGGCCTGTGAGGAGGCGGGGATCACCTTCATCGGCCCCTCCTCCAAGATCCTCTCCCAGATGGGGGACAAGCTGGCGGCCAAGGCCACCGCCATGGCCTGCGGTGTGCCCACCATCCCCGGCTCCACCGAGCCCCTCCGGGACGCCCAGGAGGCCGTGGAGAAGGCCCGGTCCTACGGCTTCCCCATCATCCTCAAGGCCGCCGCCGGCGGCGGCGGCCGGGGCATGCGCCGCTGCGACACCCCCGAGGAGGTAGTCACCGCCTTCGAGCTGGTGAAGAGCGAGGCCCACAAGGCCTTCGGCAACGACGACATCTTCATCGAGAAGTATCTGGTGGAGCCCAAGCACATCGAGGTGCAGGTGCTGGGGGACCAGTACGGCAACGTGGTGCACTTGGGGGAGCGGGACTGCTCCCTCCAGCGGCGCTACCAGAAGGTGGTGGAGTTCGCCCCCGCCTGGAGCGTCCCCGCCGCCACCCTGGAGAAGCTCCACGCCGACGCGGTGAAGATCGCCCGGCATGTGGGCTATGTGAACGCGGGCACCGTGGAGTTCCTGGTGGACCGGAACGGGGACCACTATTTCATCGAGATGAACCCCCGGATCCAGGTGGAGCACACGGTCACCGAGCAGATCACCGGCGTGGACCTGGTCCGGGCCCAGATCCTCATCGCCGAGGGCCACCCCCTCTCCCACCCCTATATCGGCATGGCCGAGCAGAGCGACCTGCATATCACCGGCTACGCCATCCAGTGCCGGGTGACCACCGAGGACCCGGCCAACAACTTCGCCCCCGACACCGGCAAGATCACCGCCTACCGCTCCGGCGGCGGCTGCGGCGTGCGCCTGGACGGCGGCAACGCCTATGCCGGGGCCAACGTCTCCCCCTACTACGACTCCCTGCTGGTGAAGGTCACCACCTGGGACAACACCTTCGAGGGCGCCTGCCGCCGGGCCACCCGGGCCGTGCGGGAGGAGCACATCCGGGGCGTCAAGACCAACATCCCCTTCATCACCAACATCCTCAGCCACCCCACCTTCCGCGCGGGAGGCTGCCACACCAAGTTCATCGACGAGACGCCCGAGCTCTTCGAGATGCGCTACGGCCGGGACCGGGCCACCAAGGTGCTCAAGTACATCGCCCAGAAGCAGGTGGACGCCCCCTCCGCCGAGCGGAAGCAGCTGGACATCCCCCGCTTCCCCAAGGCCTCCGGCGCGCCCCTCACCGGTCTCAAGCAGCTCCTGGACCAGAAGGGCCCCGAGGCCCTGCGGGACTGGGTGAAGCGCCAGAAGAAGCTCCTCATCACCGACACCACCATGCGGGACGCCCACCAGTCCCTCCTCTCCACCCGGGTGCGCACCCGGGACATGGTGCTGGGGGCGGACGGCACCGCCGACATCCTGCGGGACGCCTTCTCCCTGGAGATGTGGGGCGGCGCCACCTTCGACGTGGCCTACCGCTTCCTGCATGAATCCCCCTGGGAGCGGCTGGACCTGCTGCGCAGCAAGATCCCCAACATCCCCTTCCAGATGCTCCTCCGGGGGGCCAACGCCGTGGGCTACACCAACTATCCCGACGATCTGATCCGGGCCTTCGTCCGGGAGGCGGCCCGCAGCGGCATCGACGTGTTCCGCATCTTCGACTCCCTCAACTGGATCCCCGGCATGGAGGTGGCCATGGACGAGGTGCTCCAGCAGGGCAAGGTGTGCGAGGCCTCGATCTGCTATACCGGCGATATCCTGGATCCCAAGCGGGACCGGTACACCCTGCAGTATTATGTGGACCTGGCCAAGGAGCTGGAGCGCCGGGGAGCGCATATCCTGTGCATCAAGGATATGTCCGGCCTCCTCAAGCCCTACGCCGCCAAGAAGCTGATCTCCGCCCTCAAGCAGGAGGTGGGCCTGCCCATCCACCTGCACACCCACGACACCTCCGGCAACCAGATCGCCACCTACCTCATGGCCGCCGAGGCGGGGGCGGACATCGTGGACTGCGCGGTGGACTCCATGTCCTCCATGACCAGCCAGCCCTCCCTCAACGCCCTGGTGGCCGCCCTCCAGGGACAGGAGCGGGACACCGGACTGGACCTGGACCGGCTCCAGGCGCTCTCCGACTACTGGTCCGACGTGCGCCTGCGCTACGAGTCCTTCGAGACCGGGGTGAAGAACCCCTCCACCGACATCTACCGCTACGAGATGCCCGGCGGGCAGTACTCCAACCTCCGCTCCCAGGTGGAGAGCATGGGGCTCGGCCACCGCTTCGACGACGTGAAAGAGATGTATGTCCAGGTCAACCATATGCTGGGCGACATCGTGAAGGTGACCCCCTCCTCCAAGATGGTGGGAGATCTGGCCATCTTCATGGTCCAGCACGACCTGACCCCTGAGAACATCGTGGAGCAGGGGGAGGCCCTCACCTTCCCCGACTCGGTGGTGAGCTATTTCTCCGGCATGATGGGCCAGCCCGCCTGGGGCTTCCCGGAGGACCTCCAGCGGGTGGTGCTCAAGGGGCGGCAGCCCATCACCTGCCGCCCCGGCGAGCTGCTGCCCCCCGTGGACTTCGAGGCCGCCCGGGCCGAGGTGGCCAAGTTCGCCAAAGAGCCCACCGACCGCACCGTCATCTCCTGGTGCCTCTACCCCAAGGTGGTGGAGGAGTTCGTCCGCCACAGCCAGGAGTACGGCTATATCATGCGCATGGGCAGCCATGTGTTCTTCAACGGCATGGCCCTGGGCGAGACCAACAAGATCAGCATCGAGGACGGCAAGACCCTGGTCATCAAATACCTGGGCCTGGGCGACCTCAATGAGGACGGCACCCGGAACGTCCACTTCGATCTCAACGGCATGGCCCGCACCGTGGCGGTGCCCGACCACAGCGCCCAGGTCCAGGTCCACCCGGTGGCCATGGCGGACCCGGAGGACAAGAGCCAGGTGGGCGCCTCCATCCCCGGCATGATCTCCAGGCTGACGGTGAAGCCGGGGGACCCGGTGGAGGAGAACCAGGTGGTGGCCGTCATCGAGGCCATGAAGATGGAGACCTCCGTGGTGGCCCGTGTGGCCGGCACCGTGGAGGCGATCGAGGTGAAGGAGGGCGCCTCGGTGAAGGCCGGAGAGCTCATCATGACCCTGAAGGTGAAGTGAGCCGTATCTCTCCCTCTCGAGGGGGCCGCGCTGCGGCCCCCTTTTCCTTCTGCCCTTTTCCACCGTCTGTGGTATGATAGTGGAAAAAGCGGCCTGACCCCCATCTCATCCAGACAGGAGCGATCCCCATGGACCAGTCCAACATCCCCATCCTCTACCAGGACCAGCGGATCCTGGTGTGCCTCAAGCCCCCCGGCGTGGCCTCGGTGGACCAGCCCGGCGGCCTCCCCGGCCTCCTCCGACGGCAGCTGGGGGACCGGGCCCCCTGCCTGCGGACCGTCCACCGGCTGGATCAGCGGGTGGGCGGCGTCATGGTGCTGGCCCGCTCCCGGCAGGCCGCCCGGATCCTCTCCCGGCAGGTGGAGGAGCACCGCTTCCGCAAGATGTACCTGGCCGTCCTCTGCGGCGTACCGGCGGAGGAGGCCGGGGCCCTGCGGGACCTGCTGGGCTACGACAGGCGCAGCCGCCGGGCCTACACGGCCCAGGTCCCCGGCCCGGAGGTGCGGGAGGCGGTGCTCCGCTACCGGGTCCTGGCCCGCTCGGAGCCCTTCGCCCTGGCCGCTGTCCGGCTGGAGACGGGCCGTACCCACCAGATACGGGCCCAGTTCTCCGCCCGGGGCCTCCCCCTGGCCGGGGACGTGAAATACGGCGGCGCCCCCCTGGGCACGGTGGGCATCGGCCTGTGGTCCTGGCAGCTCTCCTTCCTCCATCCCCAGACCGGCGCGCCCGTCTCCTTCTCCGCCCCGCCCCCCGCCGGCGCGCCCTGGGACCGCTTCCCCCCGTCCATCCGGGCGGAGGCAGCGCCCGATTTGTAAACGTTCCTTGAACGCCCTTGAAAATCCGGATACGAAGGACTATAATAGCGTTAGCACTCATGATATTTGAGTGCTAACGCTATGTTTTCGATCGATCTTACTATATAGGAGGTCTTCCCTATGGAAAAAAAGGAATTCCAGGCTGAATCCAAGCGGCTGCTGGACCTGATGATCAACTCTATCTACACCCACAAGGAGATCTTTCTCCGGGAGCTCATCTCCAACGCCAGCGACGCGGTGGACAAGCTGGCCTACCGGGCCCTCACCGACGACAAGGTGGGCCTGGACCGCTCCGACTTCAAGATCGTGCTGGTCCCGGACAAGGACGCCCGCACCCTGACGGTGAGCGACAACGGCATCGGCATGACCAAGGAGGAGATGGAGTCCAACCTGGGCACCATCGCCCGCAGCGGCTCCCTCCAGTTCAAGCAGGAGATGGCCGCCAAGGAGGGCAGCCAGGATCAGAACGTGGCGGACATCATCGGCCAGTTCGGCGTGGGCTTCTACTCCGCCTTCATGGTGGCCGACCAGGTCACCGTGATCTCCCGGGCCTACGGCAGCGACACGGCCTGGAAGTGGGAGTCCGCCGGCGCGGACGGCTACACCATGAGCGAGTGCCAGAAGGACACGGTGGGCACCGATGTGATCCTCCACATCAAGCCCAACACCGACGAGGATGACTATGACCAGTACCTCCAGCCCTACCGCCTGGATGACCTGGTGAAGAAGTACTCCGACTACATCCACTACCCCATCGTCATGGAGATGGAGCACACCCACATGAAGCCCAAGCCCGAGGACGCGGGGGATGACTATAAGCCGGAGTACGAGACCCACAAGGAGTGGGAGACCCTCAACTCCATGGTGCCCATCTGGCAGCGCCCCAAGAGCGAGGTGAAGCCCGAGG
>DWZK01000006.1 GCA_019117605.1 Candidatus Intestinimonas stercoravium
CCCGTGAGTATGAGATCGAGCGCATCTACCGCGACATCCGTGTCTGCTCCATCTACGAGGGCTCCTCCCAGGTCCAGCAGATCGTCATCTCCGGCCAGATGCTCAAGTGATCTGTCTTTCCATAAGGGGAGAGATGAACGATGAGGTCCCGGCGCCATTTGGGCGCCGGGCCTCATCGCATCGCAGCTGTTGAAAAAAGGGACCACAGTGAAGAAGCAACGGGGGGATAGTGTGAAAGGGAGGCGGTGAGCCCCCACTTTCGCATATAGTCGAGAACATTTTGACGCAAGTCAAAATGTCAGCCAACGTATCGAAAAGTCCAGATAGACTTTTCGATACGTTGCGATGAGGTCCCGGCGCCATTTGGGCGCCGGACCTCATCGTTTTCAGGATGACCTGCTCCCTTGGACGGCGCTTTCATGGGATATGAGAGGACGGGCCCGCGGCAGAGCCGCGGGCCCGTCCTCAGCCTGTCGAAGAAGTGGTACAACGCTGGAGAAGCAGCGGGGGGATAGTGTGAAAGGGGGTCTGGACTGCCGGGGGCAGTCCAGATGCCTTCGGGCGGAGCCACCTTAGACCAGGTGAGCCCCCACTTTCGCGTACAGTCAGGAACATTTTGACGTAAGTCAAAATGTCAGACAGCGTGTCAAAAAAGTCCATTTGGACTTTTTTGACACGCTGAAGACGGGCCCGCGGCAGAGCCGCGGGCCCGTCCCGTCATCGTGCGTGCAAGAGGCGGTGGACAGCCTGCCCCCGCTCATCCTTACAGAGGGCAAGAGAAGGCCCGGTCCGGGGGAGAGCGGACCGGGCGCTTGGGATATCGGCTGAGCGTCCGCGCTCCATGGCCGGAACGCAGGTGCGGCTCAGATCAGAACATATAACAGAGCATCTTGGCCACCTCGCCCCGCTTGACGGGGTCGTTGGGGCGGAGGAGACCGTCGTAGCCGGAGATGATGCCCTGGCTCACCATAGACTCCACATAGGACAGAGACCAGCTGGGGACAGTGTCCGCATCTGTGAACTCCAGGGCCTGCTGGGGATATCCCTTGGACTGGATACGGCCCAGGATGGTCATGGCCTCGGCGCGGCTGATGGAGGAGTTGGCGTTGCAGAGCAGGACGCCGTTGTCCAGGCTGCCCCGGACGATGCCTTCGGCATACATGGCCTTGATCCCGTTGAGGGCCCAGGAGGGGATGGAGCCCGCGTCGGAGAAGGGGAGCGCCACATCCGCATAGGACTCCAGGTCCAGGCCCATCCATCGGGCCACCATCAGGGAGAACTCCGCCCGGGTGATATCGTTCTCAGGCTGGAAGAGGTACTGGTCCCCGGACTGCACCCCGTTGACCACGCCCAGGTGGTAGAGAGCGGTGGTATAGAGGCCCGCCCAGTGGGAAGTCATGTCGGCGAAGGGACTGGCCGCGGCGGGGACCTCCGCGTCATCGGGGTCGCCGGTGAGGGCCTCCGGGAGAAGGTCGATGGAGCTCCTCCCGATGTTGCCGCTCTGGTCCACGGCAGTGACGGTGACCCGGTGGAAGATGCCGTCGTCTGCGGGCAGAGAGGCGGTGAGGGCCCCGCTGGCCTCGTCCCAGGTGAAGGAGAGGGGCTCTCCGTCATAGGTGAGGGAGACGGCGGACTGGGCGAAGCTGCGGTCCACGTTGTCGGACACATAGGCGGTCAGGCTCCGCCCTGTGAGCTGGGTGGTGACGGTGGGGGCGGTGGTGTCGGTCAGCTCCTCGTTGGCAGTGGTGAACTGGTCCAGGTAGAGGGTGCCGATAGGCTTCTCGCCGCCGTCATAGGTGATGGTGAGGGACTGGAGAGAGGCGGCGCCATCCGGCAGGGGGGCGACGATCTGCTGCCAGCCGGTGAAGTCCAGGGTGGTCAGGGCCACATCGCTGAGCGTCCCCTCTGCGTCCGTCACCGAGGCGGTGAGGGCGTTCCCGGAGCCGTCGCCGTAGACCCACAGGGCCAGATACCGGGCGCCCTCGGGGATGGTCAGAGCGCTGGTGAGGGAGGCGGAGCCGGCGGAGGCGTCATAGTCCACCCGGACGCTGGCGTTGCCGTACCGCACCAGGTCGGCAGAGCGCTCCACATTGACGGCGGCGTGCTCTGTGCTGCCCAGGGCGGCCACGCCCTCCTCCGTCTCGAAGCTGTCCAGCTCGGCGATCTGGCCGGAGACAGTGACCGGGATGGTGATATAGGCCCCCCCTGCGCTGACGGTCAGGTTGCCGGTGACGCTGCTGCCTGCGGCGGTGAATACGCCGTTCTCGTCGATGGTGCCGATGGCGGGCTCAGCGGTCCAGGTATAGCAGCTGTCCTGGGAAGCCAGAGTGATGCTGCGATAGACCGAGGTGGCCTTCAGATCCACAGTCTGGAGAGGATCCAGAGACAGGCTGGTGACCGGGGCCCCCGTCTCCTCGTTGGTGAGAGAGATGGAGTCGGGGGTCTTGACTACGGTGACGGTGGCGCTGCCCTCCGCGCGGTTGGAGGAGGCGGTGATCTGGGTGGCGCCGCTCTCGCTGCCGGCGGTGAACACGCCGTCGGCATCCACCAGGCCGTCCCCGTTGGAGATGGACCAGGTGATCTCCCTGTCCTCTGAGAAGGCGTAGCCGGCGGTGTCCACCGGGGTGGCGGTCAGCGCCACCTGGGTGCCGGAGAGGACGATAGAGTCGTAAGGGGTCACATAGTAGTGGTCCAGCTCCTCTGTGGGCTCCAGCTCAGAGACCAGGAAGATGCCGTTGGTCACCGCCCGCTGAGTGCCGCCGGAGGGCTGGTTGACCAGCTGGGCGGCGTCCTGGTCGGGCATGGTGGCCACCATGGTGGTGGAGCCGCCGCCGTCCAGGCCCACGGCCTCCACGCAGCCCAGCTCGATGAGCCGCTGGGCCACCTGGGTCAGGGTGGCGCCCACGCTGTAGCCGGACTGGTGGCCGTCAATCGTATAGAACACTACCGAGCCGTCCTCCTTGATGCCGATGGCGGAGCGGGGATTGGCGGTGTTGTCCGTGTCGGGGCCGACCTCGCCGTTGGTGACGATCTTATAGTACCCGCCCAGAGCGGTGACCACATCGTTCCAGCGCTCGTCGCTGGCCTTCACATCGATATCCACCTGGTCTCCCGGCTGCAGGCCCTGGACCATGCCCAGCAGCCACTCGTTGTTCTGCTGGTTGACGGTGAGGATCATCTTCCCCTTGGGGATCTCGATGGAGCCGGTGGACTCCAGGACTTCCTCCACCCGGCAGGTCACCCGCCCACCCACACGGAGCTGGTCGGAGAGGACCAGTGGACCGGTCACCTCAGAGACATCGGCGGTGCCGGAGGCCGGGGCGCTCCCGTCCAGGTCCTGGGAGTCGGAGATCTCCTCCTGGTCGGAAGAGGTCTCGGTCTCACTGCGGCTGTCCGTATCCTCCTCCTGGGCATCGGACCCGCCCTCCTCCGAAGAGGCATCCTCCATATCCTCCTCATCGGTGACGTCCAGATCCACCTCTACCGTGGACCCCACGTCCTCGGTGATGGGGGTGAGGATCACGTCGTAACCAGGACTGGTGTGCTGAGTGGTGCGGCTGTATTCGTCCGTGTAGAGGTAGAGCCCCCCCTCGTGGGTGCCGTCATCGGCGGTGCGGGTCTTGTTCACATCGGTGACCCGCATGGTGGCGCCGGAGAAGGTGGCGGTCACGGACAAGGTGGGCTGACCGATGAAGGCAGTGCCGTCCTCCAGGAACCCGATGGCATAGTGGGCGCCGTCGGTGGTGCGGAGGACTCCGTCGCTGATGAGCACGCCCAGAGCGTTGCCGGTGGACATGTCGAAAAAGTCGCCGTTGATACCGCCGACCACCCGGAGGCCGCGGCTCTCCAGGGCCTTGGACATGTCGGTGAGGGAGTACTTGCTCAAGACCCTGTCCCCGTAGTACACGATGGGATAGACGCCGTCGGCAGGGCTGTAGGTGAGATAGCGCTCAGTACGCAGGTCGGACCTGGAGTTGCTCCAGAGAGTCTGCGTGGTGAATTCGGTGCCGGGGGCCAGAGCCACGGTACCGCTATGTAGTTCATCGCCCAGAGCCATGGAGGCCGATGCCATGGGGGAGACCCCCACCAGGACGGCCAAGGCCAGGGCAGTGGCACGGATACGAGATCGATACATAGAAATTGCCTCCAAAATATGCGGTGGAGCGCCTCCGGCGCTCCGGGGTCGGAAGGGGATCACTGCCCAATATCCTACCATATCAGGGCCCATTTTGTAAATGCCCGGACCGCCCGGGAGGGTGCCAGACAGCACGATGTTAGAAAGAAGTTAGAAAAGGCGGGGCCTGAGGGACAAGAGGACAGGACCCAGATATGATCCTGCCACAAATATCCCGCCCTTCAAACATCTAGCGACAGGACCTTCATGAGGCGATCGGGAGATCAGGGCCGGAGCGAGCGTCTCAGGGCCGGAGCAGACCGTCATCCCTGCCGTGGCGGAGAGGAAGGCGCAGTGCAGCGGGGTTGACTTGTATGTATGATTTGTACTATATTAATGAAGTGAAGGCGAAATGAATTATGCAGGTTACATATAAAGGGGGCTTTGTAATAGGATATCGAGATATGTGACCTGCATACAGCCCTTCAAAAGGAGGAAAGATACTATGAAAGCAAGGAAGTGGCTGGCGGGGCTGCTGTCCGTGGTCATGCTGATCACTACAGTGGCGCCGGCAGCGGCGGCCGGCGGAGGGACAGACACGGTCCCGGCAGAGCCATCTGACGTGCCCTCCCTCCCTGCCCTGGAGGAGGTGGCGGAGCTGTTCAACGCTTCTCCGGTGCCTACCGGACGGCAGATCCGGGTCAGCTGCATCGAGAGCGGCAGCGATCACCCTGATTTCGTAAAGTATGATGTGGAGCCCTCCGATATCACCCTGGGAGAGATCCAGGGGGATGCGGAGAGCGGCTACACAGTAGAAGCGACGATCGACTACAGCCGGGCCATCGGCCTCTACTGCGAGGCCAATGGCCCTCACGAGCCTGACAGCGTCTCCAGTGAGAGCACCACCCGGGTGCTGGAGCACAACGGCGAGGCTTGGGTAAGGGAGAACAACAACTCCCTGGCAGTGCAGCTGGTCCACGTCTCCGAGGAGCCCGCTCCTGAGGCGGGGAGCGTGTGGGGCCCCGGCGGAGAGAACTGGAAGATCCAGCTGACACTGGTGTGCGAGAACCCGGAGGCGGTGCACGAGGGCGGGAACAGCACGAAGCCCTCGAAGAAGAACTTCCTCTCGGAGAGCGACTGGGACTGGGAGAACGCGGAGCTCTACCAGACGGACGGCGTATGGTATGCCGCATGCACGCTGAAGGGCGCGGAGCTGCTGGACGAGGCGTTCGGCGGGACGCACACGGCGACCGGGGGCGTGGACTATGTCCTGGTGTATGAGAACGAGAAGTGGTGCATCGACACCGAAGCGGAGATCGCGGACGTGGTGGTCACCGGTACATGTACGGAGAGCGGCCCTGCGGCCCCGGCTCTGGGCGAGAACTTGGATGTGTGGGTGCAGCTGTACGCGGACGACGGCACGCGGAAGGGCTCTCAGATCGACCGGCGGCCCACGCAGTACGGCCCGTCCGTCTCCTTCGGAGAGCCCTATGCGGAAGAGGGCGTCTGGAAGTGCGAGATGACGGTGATCGGGCACAGCGATGACCCCGAGATGGCAGAGCACTGCTATGTGGACCAGAACATGCCCGAGGGGTATGAGCTGGCGGACGAGGCGGTCAAGACGGTGACGATCACCTACGACCAGAGCAAGGGGGAGTGGGTGTGTCCCGAGATCCCCAAGGAGCACCTGACTTCCGCCTCGACGGCGAAATACGGCGTGTCCTTCAAGATCCGGGAGGTCTCCGAGGAGACGGTCCCTGCTGCTCCGAGCAAAGAGGAAGTGGCGGAACTGCTCAATACCACAGGCATCGCCACGGGCAAGGAGATCACCATCAGCTGTACAGACGGACATGCCAGCGAGAAGTATCCCGTCCAGCCGGAAGACGTGACCGTCGGCGAAGTGGAAAAGGACGAGACTTACGGCTATATAGTAGAGGTCACAGTGGATATGAGCCGGGCAGTAGAGCTGTTCTGCCAGGCCAATGGGCCCCATGAAGTGCACACCGGTTATGAGATGCAGAGCGGGTGCACGCTTCAATATAACAGCGACAAAGCTGCCTGGGTACGCAATGCGAAGCTGGGCTTCGGCTTCTTCCAGGTGCAGCTGGATGACAGTGAACCTGAGGAGCCCGCTCCCGAGGCGGGGAACGTGTATGGCCCCGGCGGAGAGAACTGGAAGATCCAGCTGACGCTGGTGTGCGAGAACCCGGAGGCGGTGCACGAGGGCGGGAACAGCACGAAGGCCAAGAAGAGGAACTACATCGCTCAGGACCAGTGGGACTGGGCGGGCGCGGAGTTCTATAAAGAGGGCGACGTGTGGTATGCCGAGTGTGCCCTGGACGGGAGCGAGCTGCTGGAAGAGCAGTTCGGCGCGGGCCACACCGCGGAGAAGCAGACGTATACCCTGGTGCACGAGAACGGGAAATGGTGCATCGACACCGAAGCGGAGCTGGCGGACGTAGTCATCACAGGTGTCTGTGAGGAGAAGGGCCCCGCGGCTCCGGTGCTGGGCGAGAACCTGGATGTGTGGATCCAGGTATATGGCGATGGGGAGACGCCCAAGAGCGGTATGCAGCTGGGCAGCTATCCCCAGTACGCCGGCTCCGTGACGTGCGGCGCGCCCTACGAGGAAGAGGGCGCCTGGAAGAGCGGCGTGACGGTGGTAGGCTACACGGAAGAGCCCGAGGAGGGCGTGCGGTACTACCTGAACGAGAGGATGCCCGAAGGGTATGAGCTGGCGGAGGCGGGGACCAAGACGGTGACCGCGATCTTCGACCAGGCCACAGGGGAGTGGATGTGCCCCGAGATCCCCAAGGAGCAGATGCAGGCCAACGCCAAGACCCAGTACGGCGTGTCCTTCAAGATCCAGGAGATCTCCGAGGAGCCCGCTCCTGAGGCGGGGAGCGTGTGGGGCCCCGGCGGAGAGAACTGGAAGATCCAGCTGACACTGGTGTGTGAGAACCCGGAGGCGGTACACGAGGGCGGGAACAGCACGAAGGCCTCGAAGAAGAACTTCCTCTCGGAGAGCGACTGGGACTGGGAGAACGCAGAGCTCTACCAGGCAGACGGCGTATGGTATGCCGTGTGCACGCTGAAGGGCGCGGAGCTTCTGGACGAGGCGTTCGGCGGGACGCACACGGCGACCGGGGGCGTGGACTACGTCCTGGTATATGAGAACGAGAAGTGGTGCATCGACACCGAGGCGGAGATCGCGGACGTGGTGGTCACCGGCACATGTACAGAGAGCGGCCCCGCGGCTCCTGTGCTGGGCGAGAACCTGGATGTGTGGGTGCAGCTGTACGCGGACGACGGTACGCGGAAGGGTTCTCAGATCGACCGGCGGCCCACGCAGTACGGCCCGTCCGTCTCCTTCGGAGAGCCCTATGCGGAAGAGGGCGTCTGGAAGTGCGAGATGACGGTGATCGGGCACAGCGATGATCCCGAGATGGCAGAGCACTGCTATGTGGACCAGGACATGCCCGAGGGGTATGAGCTGGCGGACGAGGCGGTCAAGGCGGTGACGATCACCTACGACCAGAGCAAGGGGGAGTGGGTGTGTCCCGAGATCCCCAAGGAGCACCTGACTTCCGCCTCGACGGCGAAATACGGCGTGTCCTTCAAGATCCGGGAGGTCTCCGAGGAGCCCGCTCCCGAGGCCCCGAACAAGGACAACTGCACGGATCTCAGTGTGACGGTGTACGGTGCCTCTCCCCGTGCGGACGGCAGCACCTGGAACGCCATGATCGTCAGTGGACGCTGGGACATGTATCCTGATACGGCGAAGGTGAGCTTTGGAGAGCCTGTGCAGGGCGCGGACGGCGTGTGGACCTGCGAGGCCACGGTGGACGCGGAGGCCCGGATCGCCGAAGCCATCGAGTCCATGAGCAACAGCCATTACCGGGATGATGAGACCGACCCGAACACCAAGACGATCGTCCTGACCTACGACGAGAGCAACGGCAAGTGGAGGGCGCCCTCCGACGGAGTGGCGTACTCTACCGGTACGGCGGCTCGCAACGGCGTGGCCTTCCGGCTGATCGAGCAGTATGTGATCACCTATGCCCCCGGCCGCGACACCAGCCTCGGGATCCCCGAAGGGGAGACCTACGAGAGCGAGCCCCACGACGCGGGCGAGCTGGTGACCCTGCCCACAGAGCCCGGTTTCACTACGGAGAACGGCTACTTCGCGGGCTGGAAGCACAGCGAGGACGGCGTCACGGAGTTCTATGCGCCCGGTGCGGAGATCCCCATGTTCGCGGGCGACACGGAGCTGGAGGCGTACTGGATGGACGTGACCGTCCAAGTGGCCACGGAGCCCTACGACGCGGACAAGGCGGCGGAAGACTACACCTTCACGGATGAGGGGAACGCCATCACCGTGGAAGGGGAGGACGTGACCCTGCTGTACAAGGCCACCATCAAGGGCAACAACAAGTATCCCTATGAGCTGGTGTGTCAGGACGCCCAGGCGGCTTACGGCACGGAGCTGAGCGGCGTGTTCGGCTTCGGCACCACCAGCGTCACGGTGTATTTCACCAAGAACTATGTCCTGCCCGGCAGCACCACCATCCAGGAGATGGTGGGCCTGTCCGGCTGCGCGGCGGCGGACACTGTCTCCACCGCGGTCACAGTGACCTCCGAGGAGCCCGGCCCCTCCACCGACCTGACCGAGGAGGATATCCGCGCCCTGCTGGAGAACGTGGAGCTGGTGACGCTGCGCTGCACCAACAGCGACTATGACCATGAGAGCGTCACCTACACCCTGCGGGACGGCTTCTCCTTCCAGAAGGACAGCGAGACGGTGTATACCGTGACCATCCATCTGGATGAAGACGGCTACCTGGACGCCTATGACAGCGCCGAGGGCCGCACCCACGACACGGTGGGCGATGCCGACTACTCCTTCCAGATCACCTGGGTGGACGGAGCTTGGACCGTCCCGGATGCCCCTGCGGTCATCCAGGTCCGCTGCACCAGCCCCTCCGGCGGAGGGAGCGACAGTGATGACAGAGAGCAGGAGCACAGCTCCACTGTGATCACCGGCGGCTCCGATGAGGATAGGGACGATAGCGGCGAGAGCAACGGCGGCACTGTGATCGATGACAACGAGACGCCTCTGGCGCCCGGCGTGTTCACCGACGTGCCCGCCGGCCACTGGGCCAGTGAGGCGGTCACCTTCGTGACCGGCCGCGGCATCTTCACCGGCACCTCCGCCACTACCTTCAGCCCCGACATGGTCATGAGCCGCGCCATGCTGGCCACGGTGCTGTGGCGGATGGAGGGCCAGCCCGCGCCTGGGAGCGCGTCCCCCTTCACCGACGTGCCCGCCGGCCAGTGGTACACCGACGCGGTGGTATGGGCCGCTGGTGAGGGCGTGGTCAAGGGCATCGGCAACGACCTCTTCGACCCCGACGGGCTCGTCACCCGGGAGCAGATGGCCACTATGCTCTACCGTTACGCGGGCAGCCCCGCTGTCACCGGCGGCGCGCTGACCGGCTATGGAGATCAGGCGCAGGTCTCCGATTTCGCGCTCCAGGCCATGGAATGGGCGGTGAGCCAGGGCATCCTGACCGGGAAGCCCGGCAGCCTGCTGGATCCTCAGGGCGGCGTCACCAGAGCGGAAGTTGCGGTCATCCTCATGCGCTATATCCAGGGACAGGAGGGATGACCGGCCCTTTGGGACAGTCGGACGGACAGAGCGCGGCAGGCGCTCTCGTAAAAAGCATGTAAGACCGGCGGGGCCGGGCTCTCAAAAGGGAGCCCGGCCCCGCCGTCTGTCCTTCCGCCCCGGCGCAGCCGGGGCAGACGTATGGGGACGCCGGACAGGAAGGGCGGACCTGCCCGCCGGACGGTGAGGGATGCTGCGGGCGGAGCAGCGGAGGACCTCGGGCCGCTATGCCCCTTCCCAGCCCTGGCGTTTGGCGAGCTCCAGTATGTCGAAACAGAACCGCTCCCACGGTGCCAATGTAGTCAGTGACGGGTCGCCCTCGCGGATACGCATGGTCCGCCGGATCTCTTTGGGGATGACGACACGGCCTAGATCGTCGATACGCCGTACGATGCCAGTGGCTTTCATATATAAATTCCTCCTGTGTCTATTTTTGAACAAAGCTAGTATTTACCGGAATCTTTGCCATATGCGGGAGGAAAGGCTGGGTCTATTTGGAAGCGGACGGAGAAAAGTGTGGAAAAAATATGGGCGTCCATGTATAATCACAGGTGAGGGCCCTGAAAGGGGCGCACACAGAGGACGGAGGGACGGACATGGAGCATGAGGTGATAGTCAGCTCGGAGCTGGAGGAGGACACCGCGCCCTGGAAGGCGCTGCTGGGAGAGGTGATCCGGACGGCGCTGGAGGCGGAGAAGGTGGCGGTCCCCTGCGAGGTGGACGTGCTCCTCACCGACGACGCGGGCATCCATCAGATCAATCTGGAGCAGCGGGGAGTGGACCGGCCCACCGATGTGCTCTCCTTCCCCATGTTCCAGTTCGCCCCCGGGGAGCCCCCGGCGGACGAAGGGGATGAGGACCCGGAGACCGGCCTGCTGCCCCTGGGGGATATGGTGATCTCCCTGGAGCGGGCCCGGGAGCAGGGGGAGGAGTACGGCCACGGGATCCGGCGGGAGGTGGCCTATCTGGCGGTCCACTCGGCGCTCCACCTACTGGGCTATGACCATGTGGACGAAGGGCCCATGAAGGCCCAGATGCGGGCCAGGGAGGAGGCCATCCTGGGGCAGCTGGGCATCACCAGAGGGGAGGAGCGAGGGTGTGCCTGTCCCGGCGGTACCGGGGCATAGAGACGGAGACTGAGGAGACAAGGAGGTCGTGAGAACGATATGTGGAAAACATTGCTCTTTTACGCCGTTGGCTTCGGCTTTCTTTCCTGGCTCATCTTCCTGGTCCTGTCTGTCTTGCTCGATCCGGTGGGGGTGGCGGTCTATCTCCTCTTCGCCCTGCCGGGGATCGTCATAGGCTGCGCCTACGGACTGTACTGCGCTCTGAAGGGGCCGACAGATAAAAACGATCGATAAGACCAAAGAAAACTGCTCAAGAAAGTTGAGGATCATCTAATATGAGTATCAAAAGATCGGGAATGATCGCTATCGTGGGGCGGCCCAACGTGGGCAAATCCACCCTGACCAACGCCCTGGTGGGCGAGAAGATCGCCATCGTCACCAACAAGCCGCAGACCACCCGCAACCGCATCTGCGCGGTGCTGGACCGGGGAGAGAGCCAGTTCGTGTTCATGGACACCCCCGGCCTCCACAAGGCCCGGACCCGTCTGGGGGACTACATGGTGAACGTGGTGAAGGAGAGCGTGGCCGACGTGGACGCGGTGATGCTGCTGGTGGAGCCCATCCCCAACGTGGGGGGGCCGGAGGCGGAGCTCATCGGCCGCATCAAGGGCCTGAACGCCCCGGCGGTGCTGGTCATCAACAAGATCGACACCGTGAAGAAGGAGGAGCTCCTGGCGGTGATCCAGGCCTATCAGGAGGCCCACGACTTCCAGGCCGTGGTCCCCATCTCCGCCAAGAACGGCGAGGGCATCCAGGAGCTGCTGGACGTGCTGGAGGCCTATCTCCCCGAGGGGCCCCAGCTCTTCCCCGACGGGATGATCACCGACCAGCCGGAGCGGCAGGTCTGTGCCGAGATCATCCGGGAGAAGCTGCTGCTCTGCCTGGACAAGGAGATCCCCCACGGCACGGCGGTGGAGATCGGTAAGTTCTCCGAGCGGACGGACAGCGGCATCATCGACATCGACGCCACCATCTACTGCGAGAAGGCCAGCCACAAGGGCATCATCATCGGCAAGAACGGGTCCATGCTCAAGAAGATCTCCTCTATGGCCCGGAAGGACATCGAGGCATTCATGGGCGCCAAGGTGTTTTTGGAGACCTGGGTGAAGGTAAAAGAAAACTGGCGGGATAATGTGAATTTCATCCACGACGTGGGATACCGGGACGACTGACTGGGACGGCCGGGCGCGGAGGCCAGTTTTCTTGCGCGCGGCAGCGCGCCGCGCCGTCAGGCGCGTCAAGAGTCTTCCGCAGAGCGGAAGACCTTGGCGCAGGGGCGATCCATTCGCCCCGCGCAGGTGGAAAAAATGGGGTCCCCCAGAACGGGACGTTCTGGGGGCAAACTGGCGGGACGATGTGGATCTCATCCACGACGTGGGATACCGGGACGACTGACCGGGACGGCCGGGCGCGGAGGCCGGTTTTCCTGCGCGCGGCAGCGCGCCGCGCCGTCAGGCGCGTCAAGGGTCTTCCGCAGAGCGGAAGACCCTGGCGCAGGGGCGATCGGCTCGCCCCGCGCAGGTGGAAAAACGGGGTCCCCCAGAACGGGACGTTCTGGGGGGCGGACCGGCGGACGGCTGAGACCTGAGATCGGCAGAGAGGGGGGAGCGGGGTGTATATCCAGACCCAGGGCCTGGTCCTGCGGGAGACCAACTACAAGGAGGCGGACAAGATCCTCACCGTCCTCACCCGGGAGGGGGGGAAGCAGACGGTGAAGGCCCGGGGCTGCCGGCGAAAGAACAGTCCCCTGGCGCCTTCGGCCCAGCTGCTGGTGTGGTCGGATATGACCCTCTTCGACTACCGGGACCGGCTCACCCTCAACGAGGCCGAGCCACTGGAGATGTTCTGGGGGGTGCGGCGGGACGTGGAGAAGCTGGCCCTGTGCGCCTACTTCGCCGAGGTCACCGAGACGGTGGCCGAGGAGGGGCGGCCGGACCAGGCCCTCCTGTCCCTGATCCTCAACTCCATGTACGCCCTGGACAAGCTGGACAAGCCGCTGGCTCTGGTGAAGGCGGCCTTCGAGCTCAAGCTGCTGTGTGTGGCGGGGTACGAGCCTCTGCTGGACGCCTGCGCCGTGTGCGGGCGGGAGGAGCCGGAGGGGCCCCGCCTGGACCTGGGGGAGGGAGTGCTTCGCTGCGCCGCGTGCAGCACGGGAGAGGGGGCCTCCCGGCCCCTGGACCGGACGAGCCTGGAGGCCATGCGCCATGTGGTCTACGGCGACCCAAAGCGGCTCTTCTCCTTCCCCATGGACGGCCCGGGGATGGAGCGGATGGCCGCCGCCTGTGAGGACTTCCTGCTGGTGCAGCTGGACCGGGGGTTCCGCACGCTGGATTTCTACAAAGGACTGTGGATACCACCCCAATATATGGTAGACAGGAAGGGAGATGCCCAGTGAAGCTGTATATCGTAGACGCCTTTACCACCCGCCGGTTCTCCGGGAACCAGGCGGGCGTGGCCCTGCTGGAGGGAGAGGACTTCCCGGAGGAGGCCCTGATGCAGGCCCTGGCGGCGGAGCTCAAGCACTCTGAGACCGTCTTCGTCAAGGACCTGGGGGAGGGGGCCTACCAGCTCCGCTACTTCACCCCGGAGGGGGAGGTGGACCTGTGCGGCCACGCCACCATCTCTGCCTTCACCGTCCTGCGGGAGGAGATGGGGCTGGCCCCCGGCGCCTACCTGGCCCGCACTCTGGCCGGGGAGCTGGCGATCCAGGTCTCCGGAGACGCGGTGTGGATGGACATGGCGCCTCCGGTGGAGGTCCGCTCCTTCGAGGGGGAGGAGGCCGCCGCGCTCTACGCCGCCTACGGCCTCTCCCCGGAGGACGGCGTCCCCGGCCTGCTGCCCCGGGCGGTGAGCACCGGCCTCAAGGACATCCTGCTGCCGGTGCGGGACCAGGAGGTCCTGGGCCGGGCGGTCCAGGACGAGGGGGAGGTGACCCGCCTGTCCCGGAAGTATGAGGTGGTGGGGGTCCACATGTTCTGCCCCGGCGGGGCGGACGGGGCCACGGCCCACTGCCGGAACTTCGCCCCCCTCTACGCTATCCCGGAGGAGGCGGCCACCGGCACCTCCAACGGGGCCCTCACCTACTATCTCTACCGCTATGGTGGCGTCGCGGCCGGAGAGGCCAACCGCTTCGTCCAGGGGGAGAAGATGGGGAAGCCCTCCGAGGTCCTCAGCCGCCTGGAGGAGCGGGACGGCCGGATCCAGGTACAGGTAGGGGGGCGGGCGGTGCTCGCCCTTCGGGCGGAACTGCTGTGAGGGGAGGGCCCTCCCTGCACAGCGTGGGGCGGCTCCAGGAGCCGCCCCGCCGTGCTGTCCCGGGACCTGAGAGGCAGGTCTGGTCTTTCCGCACGAAAGGGCGTATAATAGCAACTGCCTGTCCGGGCCGGCGCCCGGCATATCCTGACGATGACAGAGGGAACGGAGCTTATGAGCGACTTGTTTGAAAGATCCATACAGATCCTGGAGCTGCCCCAGGTGCTGGAGCAGCTGGCGGCCCAGGCGGTGACCGAGGAGGGGAAAGAGCGCTGCCGGGCCCTGCGGCCCCTGACCGACATGGACGACGTGCAGCGCCGCCTGGACGAGACCTCCGCCGCCCTGTCCATGATCGTCCTCCGGGGGAGCCCCGCCCTGTCCGGGGTCCGGCCGGTGGCGGCCTCTCTCCAGCGGGCGGAGATGGGGGGCGCCCTGAACACCCGGGAGCTGCTGGACATCGCCGCCCTGCTGCGGAGCGCCCGCTCCGCCAAGGAGTACGCCGCCGGCGAGGGGAACGCCGCCAAGACCTGCATCGACCACCTCTTCGCCTCCCTCACCCCCAACCGCTTCCTGGAGGACAAGATCTCCGGGTCCATCCTCAGCGAGGAGGAGATCGCCGACGCCGCCAGCCCCGAGCTGGCCGACATCCGGCGGCACATCCGGGCCTCCGCCTCCAAGGTGCGGGACATCCTGCAGAAGCTGATCGCCTCCTCTCAGTCCAAGTACCTCCAGGAGTCCATTATCACCATGCGCTCCGGGCGGTATGTGGTGCCGGTGAAGTCGGAGTACAAGAACGAGGTGCCCGGCCTGGTCCACGACGTGTCCGGCTCCGGCGGCACCTTCTTCATCGAGCCCATGGGCGTGGTGAAGACCAACAACGAGCTCCGGGAGCTCCAGGCCCGGGAGGAGAAGGAGATCGAGCGGATCCTCCGGGAGCTCTCCGCCGAGTGCGCCGCCCACCGGGAGGACATCGCCCAGGACTATGACCTGCTGGTCATGCTGGACTGCATCTTCGCCCGGGCCAAGCTCTCGGGGAAGCTGCGCTGCTCCTCCCCCCGGCTGGTGAAGCGGGGGATCGAGCTCCGCCGGGCCCGCCACCCTCTGCTGGACCCGGCCAAGGCGGTGCCCAACGACCTGCGGCTGGGGGAGGGGTTCGACACCCTGGTGATCACCGGCCCCAACACCGGCGGCAAGACGGTGACCCTCAAGACCATCGGCCTGCTGACCCTCATGGCCCAGTGCGGCCTCCACATCCCTGTGGATGACGGCAGCGCGGTGATGGTGTTCGACCATGTGCTGGCGGACATCGGAGACGAGCAGTCCATCGCCCAGAGCCTGTCCACCTTCTCCTCCCACATGGTGAACATCGTGGGCATCCTGGAGCAGTGCGGCCCCGGCTCCCTCATCCTCTTCGACGAGCTGGGGGCGGGCACCGACCCGGTGGAGGGCGCGGCCCTGGCCGCCGCCGTGATCGAGGAGTCCAGGAAGCGGGGGGCCCTGGTGGCGGCCACCACCCACTATGCCGAGCTGAAGGTCTACGCCATGACCACCCCCGGGGTGGAGAACGCCTCCTGCGAGTTCGACGTGGAGACCCTGGCCCCCACCTACAAGCTGCTGATCGGGGTGCCCGGCAAGTCCAACGCCTTCGCGATCTCCCGGCGGCTGGGCCTGCCCCAGTCCATCATCGACCAGGCGGCGGCCCGGATCGATGCGGAGAACGTCCGCTTCGAGGACGTGCTCACCCAGCTGGACCGCCAGCGCCAGGAGATGGAACAGGAGCGGGACAAGGCCCGGAAGCTCCGCCGGGAGATGGAGGAGTCGGCCAAGACCGCCCGGGAGTACCGGGAGCGGCTGGAGAAGGAGCGGGCCAAGGCGGTGGAGAAGGCCCAGGCAGAGGCCCGGGCCATCATCCAGGAGGCCCGGGACACCGCCGACCAGGTCTTTGCCGAGCTCAACGATATGCGCCGCCGCCAGGAGAAGGAGGCCAGCTGGCAGGAGCAGAACGAACGCCGGGCCGGGCTCCGCCACAAGCTCAACCAGGCGGAGGACGCCCTGGGCAGCGGTCCCGACCTGCCCGCCCCGCCCCCCACCCGCCCCGCCAGGGCCGGGGACACGGTGGAGCTGGTGAAGATGGGCACCAAGGCCACCGTCATCGCGGTGAACAAGGACGGCTCCCTCCAGCTCCAGGCGGGCATCCTGAAGATCAACGCCAAGCAGGACGAGGTCCGGGTCACCGAAGGGGATGACGGCAAGAAGCAGGCCGCCAAGATCGTGCAGCGGGCGGAGCACAAGCTCCGCTCCCTGGGGGCCTCTCCGGAGGTGGACCTGCGGGGGATGATGACCGACGAGGCCATCCTGGCCCTGGACCGGTTCCTGGACACCGCCGTCATGGCCAAGCTCACCGAGGTGACCATCATCCACGGCAAGGGCACCGGCGCCGTGCGCAAGGCGGTGCGGGAGCACCTGAAGCGGAGCAGATACGTCAAGTCCTTCCGCCCCGGCCGGTACGGAGAGGGGGAGGACGGCGTGACGGTGGCCGAGCTGCGGTAAGAGATAAATTTCCAAAAAGCAAGATACATGCCAAAAAAAGGAGCCTGCTTTTTTTCCAGCAGACCGCTGATTTTTCCTCGGTTTTTCCAGGAGAGGCCGTAGTGGATTTGTGTAAAATGTCATTGACGGTTGGATAGAAATTTGGTATGATATGAATGAAAACAATGTGCTATTTCGAGGGGGGAAACACAGATGTATATCAAAGAGGCTGTCGTGAACAATCAGGTGGGTCTCCATGCCAGACCGGCCACCTTCTTTATTCAGAAGGCCAATGAGTTCAAGAGCTCCATCTGGGTGGAGAAGGATGAGCGCAGGGTGAACGCCAAGAGCCTGCTGGGTGTCCTCTCTCTGGGCATCGTGAAGGGCACGGCGATTAACCTGATCGCGGACGGTCCCGATGAGAAAGAGGCCGTGGAGGCCCTCATCGAGCTGATCTCCAGCAACTTCTCTGAATAAGCAGTTCCCGTCGCAAAAAAAGCGCCGCAACGCGGCGCTTTTTTTGATATCAGGCGGAAATGGGACGAGCGCGCCGGGGGCGGGAGCCCCCGGTCGCGGCCCCTGTCCTCCGGAAGCGCCCGGCGGAGCTGCTGTCTGCGTTACCCTACCCAAGGTGGTGTCCTCCTTTGACCTTCGATGAACTGAAAGAGAAAGCGCACAGCCTGCCCCTGGAGCCCGGGGTCTATATCATGCAGGACGCCCGGAACGAGGTCATCTATGTGGGCAAGGCCAAGGCGCTGAAGAACCGGGTCTCCCAGTACTTTGCCGACCTGGCCTCCCACACGGAGAAGACCCGGGCCATGGTGAGCCAGATCGACCACTTCGACGTGATCATCGCCGACAGCGAGTTCGAGGCCCTGGTGCTGGAGTGTTCCCTCATCAAGCGGCACCAGCCACGGTACAATATCCTGCTCAAGGACGACAAGGGCTATCCCTATATCCGGCTGAGCGTCCAGGAGGAGTACCCCCGCTTCTCCCTGGTGAACAAGGCGGCGGAGGACGGGGCCCGGTACTTCGGCCCCTACGGCAGCAGGGGCGCCACCCAGGACATCGTGGACGCCCTGAAAGCTGCGCTCCGCCTGCCCAAGTGCCGGAAGCAGTTCCCCCGGGACATCGGGAAGGAGCGGCCCTGTCTCTATTACCGCATGGGCCAGTGCGACGGCTATTGCCGGCCCGAGATGGACCAGGGACGCTACCGGGAGAACATCCAGCAGGCCATCCGCCTGCTGGAAGGGAAGTACGACGAGCTCTGTGCCGACCTCCAGGCGGAGATGGAGCAGGCCGCCGGGGAGCTCCGCTTCGAGCGGGCCGCCGAGCTCCGGGACCGCATCCGCTCCATGGAGCTGCTGGGCATGCGGCAGAAGGTGGTGGCGGGCAGTCTGGCCGACACCGACGTGGTGGGCTTCCACCGGGGGGAGGCCAAGAGCTGCTTCGTGGTCCTCCACTATGTGGGGGGGGACCTGGCCGCCAAGGATATGGACCTTATCGAGACCCCGGTGGAAGAGGCCCGGGAGGACACGGTGTCCGCCCTGGTCAAGCAGTACTACGGCGGCCGGGGGAACCTGCCCAAGCAGATCCTCCTGCCCTGCGAGCTGGAGGACGAGGTGCCGGTGACGCGGATGCTCTCCGAGGCCTGCGGCCACCGGGTCGATTTGGTGACCCCCCAGCGGGGGGCCAAGATGGACCTCATCCGTCTGGCCAACAAGAACGCGGTGGAGGAGGTGGAGCGGGCCACCAGCCGGGAGGAGCGGCAGTCCAAGCTGATGGAGGCCCTGGGAAAGATGCTGGGCATGGAAGAGCCTCCCCGCCGCATCGAGGCCTACGACATCTCCAACACCGGGGACACCAACATCGTGGCCTCCATGACCGTGTTCGTGGACGGGCGGCCCCTGAAGCGGGACTACCGCCACTTCAAGCTCAAGGACATGGCCCACGCCGACGACTACGGCTCCATGGAGCAGGTGCTCACCCGGCGCTTCCGCCGCTATCTGGACGGGGATGAGAAGTTCGGCGCGCTGCCCGACGTGCTCTTCATCGACGGGGGCGAGAACCACGCCCGGGTGGCGGTGCGGGTGCTGGAAGCGGCGGGGCTGTCCATCCCTGTGTTCGGCATGGTGAAAGACGGCCGCCACAGGACCCGGGCCCTGGTGGACCCGGACGGCCGGGAGATCGGCATCCAGCAGATCCCGGCGGTCTTCGCCCTGGTGGGCCGCATCCAGGAGGAGACCCACCGTTTCGCCATCGAGTTCCAGCGCTATCAGCAGTCCAAGAGCGTCCGGGGCTCCGCCCTGGACCGCATCCCCGGCGTGGGAGAGAAGCGGCGGGCCGAGCTGCTCAAATACTTCAAGAGCGTCAAGGCGGTGAAGGCCGCGCCCCTGGCCGAGCTGGAGCAGGCGGTGCCCAAAAACACCGCCCGGGCGGTGTATGACTACTTCCACCCCAGAGAGGAGGCTGGAACATGAAGAAGGTCCTGCTGTGCGCCCTGCTGCTCTGCCTGGCCCTCACCGCCTGCGGCGGCGGGGGAGAGGAGGAGGCCGGCGGCGGTGACCCGGGCCCGGAGGCCCTGGCCCGGGCGGTCCTGGACAGTCAGGAGGACGCCGGAGGGCTGGAGCCCCTGGAGGGGGACGCCCTCTCCGCCCATCTGAATGAGGCCTGCGGCCTGGAGGACTGGACTTCCGGCGCGGTGTACGCCGCCTCCGGCATGGACGCCCGTGAGATCGCTGTGGTCTGCTTCGAGAGCGAGGAGGCGGCCCGGACAGGAGCCGAGGCCCTGGAGGCATACCGGCTGGACCGGGAGGCGGCCTTCTTCGGCTATGCGCCGGAGGAGGCGGACCTGCTGGAGCAGGCTGCTGTGGTGCGCAGCGGACGGTACGCGGCCCTGCTGGCCTGCCAGGATCCGGCGGCGGCGGAG
>DWZK01000045.1 GCA_019117605.1 Candidatus Intestinimonas stercoravium
TTTCCCCCTCCTTGACAAACCTCCCCTTGAAACGACCTACAGGGGGGCTCCGGCCCCCCTATAGGGTGACCCCCTGGGGCTCTTCTATTGCAACGTCTGTCAGCACCGGCAGCTTACGTTGTCACGCCGCCGGTGCAGGGGGCGCAGGTGCGCCGCCGCAGTGGGGCGCCCCCTGCACAGGGGCGGTCTCCCCGCCCATATCTTCGAAAGCTGGTGACCCCATGCCCCACATCCAAGTATTAGAGAGCCATGTAGCCGACCTGATCGCCGCCGGCGAGGTGGTGGAGCGCCCCGCCTCGGTGGTGAAGGAGCTCATGGAGAACGCCTTCGACGCCGGATGCACCGCCCTGACGGTGGAGATCCAGCGGGGGGGCATGTCCTATATCCGGGTCACCGACGACGGGGGCGGCATCGACCCGGCGGACGTGGAGACCGCCTTCCTCCGCCACGCCACCAGCAAGATCCGCACCGAGTACGACCTGGAGGCCATCGGCACCCTGGGCTTCCGGGGGGAGGCCCTGGCGGCGATTGCCGCCGTGTCCCGGGTGGAGGTGCTGACCCGCACCCGGGAGAGCGACTTCGCCGTGTCCCTGAAGCTGGAGGGGGGGCAGGTCCTCAGCCGGGAGGAGGCGGGCGGCCCCCAGGGCACCACCATGGTGGTGCGGGACCTGTTCTACAACACCCCCGCCCGGCTCAAGTACATGAAGAAGGACAGCGCCGAGGGGGCCGCTGTGTTCGCCGCCGTCCAGCGGGAGGCTCTGGCCCACCCGGAGGTGTCCGTCCGCTTCCTCCGGGACGGGAAACAGGAGCTCCTGACCCCCGGGGACGGCCAGCTCCGCTCCGCCCTCTACGCCGTGCTGGGCAAGGACATCGCCCTGGGCATGACCGCCGTCCACGGCTCCGGGGAGGGGGGCGTGTCGGTGGAGGGCTTCGCCTCCCTCCCCGTGTGCTGCCGGGGCTCCCGGAACTACCAGTTCTTCTTCGTCAACGGCCGGTACGTCAAGTCCCGGCTCATGATGGCCGCCCTGGAGCAGGCCTATCAGAACCAGCGGATGGTGGGCAAGTTCCCCGGCTGCGTCCTCCACCTGGCCCTGCGGCTCAACGGGGTGGATGTGAACGTCCACCCCGCCAAGACCGAGGTGAAGTTCGTCCGGGAGAAGGAGATCTTCGACGCGGTGTACCACGCGGTCCGGGGGGCCCTGGAGGCGGACCACGCCCGGCCCCAGGCGGCGTGGACGCCCAAGGCCCGGGGGCAGGCGGCCCCCGCTGTCTCCAACGCCGGGGGGGCGCTCCGGCCTGCGGCGGAGAAGAGCCCCGCCCCGGCGGCTCCCTCCGTGGAGAGAGGGGCGGAAGCTCCGGCGGCTTCTGCCGCCCCGGGCGGGGAAAAGGCCCCTCAGGGGGAGGCATCCAGGCCGAAACGCCCTGTCCACTACGGCTACCGCCCCCTGCTGGAGGGGCCCCTGGGGGGGATGCCTCTCCACGACTTCACCCGGCCCTCCGCCGTCCGCCGGGAGTCTCCCCCGGCTCCCGCGCCCCAGGCCGGCCCCGGAAACGCTGCCGCCCCCGCTGCGGAGGCCAAAGACAGCTCCAGACGGGAGCGCGTCCAGGCGCTCCCACAGCAGCAGGAGGAGGCCCCTCTGCTCCCCCGGGAGGAGAAGGAGGTCCCCTGGACCGTCCGGGGGGAGCTCTTCCAGACCTACATCCTGGTGGAGCAGGGGGACAAGGTCCTCTTCATCGACAAGCACGCCGCCCACGAGCGGCTGAACTTCGACCGGCTCAAGGCCCAGGACCACGCCCCCATGGTGCAGCGGCTGCTGCTGCCGGTGGTGTTCACCCCCGCCCCGGAGGAGGGGGCGGCCCTGCTCCAGGATACGGAGGCCCTGGCCGCCTTCGGCTTCGACTGCGAGGATTTCGGCGGCGGGTCCATCGTGGTGCGCCAGTGCCCCGACTATATCGACGCCGCCGACGTGGAGGCCACCCTGCTGGAGCTGGCCGCCGGGCTGCTGGAGGGCCGCCGCATGGACCCGGAGAGCGCCCGGGACCACCTGCTGGCCACCATGGCCTGCAAGGCGGCGATCAAGGGGGGGCAGAAGAACGGCCCCGCCGAGCTGGAGCGGGTGGCGAAGGCCGTCATGAGCGGCCAGGTCCGCTGCTGCCCCCACGGGCGGCCGGTGGCGGTGGAGCTCACCCGGGCCCAGCTGGAGAAGATGTTCGGCCGGACGTGATCAGGATATGCAGACAGGGCCTCCCGGCAAAGCCGGGAGGCCCTCAGACTGTCGAAAAAGAAGGACCAGGCTGGAGAAGCAACGGGGGGATAGTGTGAAAGGGGGTCTGGACTGCCGGGGGCAGTCCAGATGCCTTCGGGCGAAGCCACCTTAGACCAGGTGAGCCCCCACTTTCGCGTGCAGTCGAGAACATTTTGACGCAAGTCAAAATGTCAGGCAGCGTGTCGAAAAAGTCAAGAGACTTTTTCGACACGCTGAGGGCCTCCCGGCAAAGCCGGGAGGCCCTGTTCAATCTGTCGGGACCGCTGGATATCGGCCGGGGCCCCTTTCCGCGTCAGGGCCTGCGGGCCCCGGTGTGCTCCTCCTCGTCCAGGGCCTCCAGATGGGCCCTGAGGACCAGGTTGATATAGCTGGACAGAGAGCGGTCCTCCCGCTCCGCCAGAGCCTTCACCCGCTCCAGTACCGGGTCGTCCAGGGTGATGCTGATGGAACGTTTCATCGGTTTCATATGAGCTCACCTCATATGAGAGATGATACTATACTGCCCGGTTTTACATTGATTATTGGTGTAAAATCGTGTAAACTATTGTAGAACAATATGGGAGGTGTTCCTATGCGCTCCAACGATTTCGAAGCGGCCTTCGCGGCCTTCCTGGACCGGCACGAGTACGACGAGGCGGAGAACTACCTCTTCTCCATGGTGCGGCTGGCCTTTGCCGCGGGGTGGAAGGCCGCCGGGGGAGAGCCCTTCCAGCCGGAGCGGATCTTCGAGCTCCTGCCGGGAAAAGAGGACCGCTGAACACCGGCTCCGGCGGGCCCTGTTCCGGCGGCGAAAAAAAGCCCCGCCCCCGTGACGGGGGCGGGGCAGCTGTCCATATCGTTATCTCTCCGCCGGATATCACGAAATGTATTGGATATCCGGCCCTCTGTCCGCCTCAGCGGAAGACCGCCCACAGCACCACCGGCACGGCCAGCTTCACCGCCATGCTCAGCAGAGCCACCAGGGTGAGGGTGCCGGCGGCGGCCTCGGGGCTGCCGGTCTGCTTCTCCAGCATGTCCAGGGAGTGCTGGAAGTTCCGCTCCTTCTGGTGCCGCCCGGAGAAGAGGTCGGTGAGGACGCGGATGAGGGAATAGAGCATCAGGGCGAACCAGGCCAGGAAGAGCAGGGTCCGGGCCAGGGATCCGTCGCCGCCGGTGATGAAGAGGGCGAAGGTGAGGACCAGGGCGACGGCGGTGGCGATCCGGTAGAGCTTGGCGATGGACTTGGCGGTACGGGAGACAGTTTCCATGGGAGATCCCTCCTACGGGGCGGACGGGCCCCGGTCATTGGGCCGCCCGCCTGGGACGGGGGCCGTCTCTATCATGCCCATATCGGGAGAACGAAGGGCCCGGTGGATCCGGGCCCTTCGCTGCGCGTCAAGGGGCGTGCTCAGGCGGCGGGCTCGCTGCTCTCGGCGGGGGCAGAGCTCTCCGCGGGCGCGGTGGTCTCGACGGGGGCGGTCTCCTGGGCGGCGGCCTGCTCGTTGAGGGCGGTGCGCAGCTCGCCCAGCCCCTCGTAGAAGGCCTGGAGGTCCAGGCTCTGGAGGGCCTCGCTCTGCTCCACCTGGGCCTCGTCCATCCACTGGTCCACCAGCACGTCCAGGTACTTGGCCCGGCCCTCGTCGTTGTCGGCGTCCAGGCGGAGGATGATGTGGTAGCCGTAGTCGCTCTGCACGGGGGCGCCGATCTCATCGATGGCCAGGGCGGCGGTGCCCTCCTCGAACTCGGCGACCATCTCGCCGGGGCCGAAGGTATAGCCATCGGGCTGGCTCTGGGAGCCGGGGTCCTGGCTCTCGCTGGCCATGAGCTCGTCGAAGAGGGTGAGGGGGTCCTCGGCGCTCATGAGCTGGTCGTAGATCTCCTGGGCCCTGGTCTGCGCGGCGGCCATGCCGTCGTCGGTGACGTTGCCCTCCTCGTCGGTGACCGGCTCGGCCTGGATGAGGATGTGCTTGGCGTGGTACACCCCCGCCTCGTCCAGGGTCTCGGCGGTGATGGACTCATCGTTCTGGATCTGCTCGAGCATATTGTTATAGAGGAAAGAGGTCTGGTTCAGGTGGAAGAAGCCCTCCTGGGACAGGCCCATGTAGGCCAGGAAGCGGACGAACTCCGCGTCCACCTGGGGCTCCACGTCCTCGGGGATGACATAGGTGGTCTGCCCGTTCTCGTCGGTGGTGGTCTCCGCGCTGTCGGAGGAGACCAGCCCCGCCTGCACCCCCAGGGACCAGATCATATCGTCCAGCTGGGACTGGTACTCGCTGGCGTTCTCCTCGGTCCAGCCGGCGTCCCTGGCCTCGGCGTGGTCGTCCACCACCTGGTAGAGGGTGGCGTTCTGCACGGCGGTATCCAGGATGTAGTCGGCCATGGTGGAGCCGTCTCCCATGTCCATGGTCCAGTCCAGCATACCGTACTGGGCGTACTGGTCGGCGGTATAGGACACCCAGTAGAGGAGCTCCTCGGCGGGCACCTCGCCGCCGTCCACGGTGAGCACGGGCTCGGAGGCGGAGATCCCGGCGGTCTCCATGATGATGTCCTGGGGCACCCCTTCGGGCAGGGGGAAGGTCTCCGGCGCGGCGGCGTTGGAGCCGGAGCAGCCCGCCAGAGAGGCAGCCAGCACCGTGCCCGAGAGGACCGCGGCGCAGGTTCGGATCGTCAGCTTCATGCTTGTATTCTCTCCTTAAGATCTGGTGGGATATGGGACCCATTGGAGGATCTCAGCCTATCTACTATAGCACGGCGGAGGAAAAAAGACAACGGGGAAGAGGGACGGATCTGAAGTTTCTTCCCAGATCGGGCGGCCCGCCGGGGATATCAGGCCCGCAGGAAGCCCTTGCCGAAGATCTCGCTGGAGTTGGTGACGATCATGAAGGCGTGGGGGTCGCTGGACTTGAGGTAGCGGCGCAGCAGCACCGCCTGGTGGCGGGCCAGGACGGTGAGCACCACCTGGTGCTTCTCCCGGGTATAGGCCCCGGTGCCCTCCCAGACGGTGGCCCCCCGGCCCAGCTCCCTGGTGATATAGCCGGTGACCAGCTCCGGCTGGTAGGTGATGATCATGAAGGCCTTCCGGCGGTTGAGGGACTCGATCACGCTGTCCACCAGCACCGACTTGAGCACCAGGCCCAGGAGGGAGCAGAGCCCGGCGGTGACGTCGAAGACCAGCAGGGCGGCGGCGGCGATGGTGATGTCGGACACCAGCAGGGCCCGGCCCACGTCCAGGCCGGTGAACTTCTTCAGGATCATGGCGGCGATGTCGGTGCCGCCGCTGGAGGCGTCCAGGTTGAAGAGGATCGCCGAGCCCAGGGCGGGCAGGAGGACGGCGAAGAAGAGCTCCAGGATCAGCTCGTCGGTGAGGGGCCCGTCCATGGGCCAGATCCACTCGAAGACCTGTACCTGGAGGGAGTAGAGGATCGAGCAGTACACGGTGCGCAGGCCGAAGCCCTTGTCCAGGAGCAGGAAGCCCAGCACCAGGAAGAGCATGTTGATGACGCCGTTGTAGATCGAGGGGGTGAGCCAGGCCACGGGGGTGACCTCCCCCAGGATGATGGCCAGGCCGGACACGCCGCCGATGGAGAAGTGGTTGGGGAACTTGAAGAAGTAGACCCCCACCGACACCAGCGTGATGCCCAGGGTCATGAGCAGGGATTCCGTCAGGCTTTTCTTGGTGAGCCAGTTTCGGGGCGACATGGCGTTTCAGCTCCTGTTCGTCAGCGTTGCGCCTCTATGGCGGACCACACGTCGTAGTCGGGGATATCCGTATAGGCGGGGATGATGCCCAGCCGCCACACCGACGCGCCGCCGATCCCGAACATCCGGGCCAGGGTCAGCTTGTCCGCCACGCTGCGGGCGTCCTCATACCAGAGGATGTACCGCTCTCCCCCGTCCCCGGTGTATCTGGCCATGGGGGAGCGGGAGACCGGGTCGTAGGTCACCACGGTGTCGCTCTGGCGGAGGCGCTGGGCGATGGTGTCGGGGGCCGGGTGGTAGATGGTGTCCGAGAGCAGGCGGCCCTCCCCGTCCACCTGGAAGCCGGCGGTTCCGAAGGAGATCTGGAGGCGCACCTTGCTCCTGTCCCGGACCCCGGTCTCCGGGTCGGTGATGGAGGCCAGGGCCCGGTAGATGTCGGGCAGGGGGGCCGCGGGGGAGGAGGTGTCCGCGCTGGTCCCCATGACCTGGCCCAGCATATAGTCGGGGACGCTGGTCCACTGGTAGTCGTGGGCCATGAGGATCACCTGGTCGCAGACCTCCCCCAGGGCCCGGTAGTCATAGCCCTGGTACCACACGTCGGGGGGCACGCACACCGAGAGGGTCTGGTCCGCCGGCAGGGCGGCCCGGAGCTCCTGCATGAAGGAGACGAAGCTCTCCCGCAGCTTCTCGGTGCGGAAGCCCTCGAAGTCGATCGTCACCCCGCCGTAGCCCTCCGCGGCGGCGGCGATGGCCGCCACGGCCTTGGCCCGGGCGGCGGGGTCGGGGAGGACGGTCTCGGGCACGCTGGAGGCGGACCCGTCGGAGCCGGTCACGTCCTGGGTGGTGTCGGCGTAGACGCTGAGGGTATAGGTCACCCCCCGGCCGTCCAGGTAGGTGAGCACCTCCTCATAGCCCTGGGGCCGGACCCAGTCGTTGCCCCCGGCGCTGGTCATGTTCACCCAGGGCTCCCCGGTCTCCCCGTCCCAGCACAGCCGGGACCAGCCCAGGGCCGCCGTGTCCATCTCCCCGGCCAGGGAGAGCTGGCTGTAGGAGGAGAAGGCGTAGAAGCCGTTGAGGCTCTCCAGGCGGGAGATGTACCGCTCGTACACCCGGACCAGCATGGCGGCGGCCTGTCCCCGGGTGGCGAAGTCCTCCGGCTGGAAGAGGAGCTGCCCGTCCACCTCTACCCCGGTGGTGAGGCCGAAGGAGGCGGCCAGGGAGATGTGGCCCTGATAGCCGGTCACGTCGGGGAAGGGGCAGCCGTCGGCGGCCACCGCCTCCGCCAGGCCCTCATAGCCCAGGGCCCGCACCAGCATCACCGCCATATCCTCCCGGGTGATGTAGGCCATGGGCTGGAAGCTCTCCCAGTCCCCGGTGACGCCGTGGGCCCGGGCGGTCTCCGCCGCGCCGTAATACCAGTCCGAGGGGGACACGTCGGGGAAGGAGGGCGTCTCCGGCGAGACGGTCTCCCAGCCGAACATCCGCTGGAGGATGGTGACGAAGCTGGCCCTGTTGAGCCGCTCCTCCGGGCGGAAGGTGCCGTCCTCCAGCCCCTGGATGAGGCCGTACCCGGCGGCCTTCTGGATGTCCTCATAGGCCCAGTGTTCCGCGGACACGTCGGGGAACTCCACCGCCTGGGCGGAGGCGGAGAGCCCCCCCAGCAGGGCCCCGCAGAGGACCAGGCAACAGATGCGTTTTCCTATCATGACAGGGCCCCTCCTTCGGGCCGTATCTTCTCTTTCGCGGGCGCTCCGCCGCCGGGACCCGCCCGGCGGGGGCACTGCCATTGTAGCACACCGAAAAGCCCCGCACAATGGGGATCTTCCGGGCCTTTTCCCATTTCCGCTCTTGCAGTCCCGGCCCCTACGCATTAGAATAGGGGAGAGCGTATCCACGCAGACATGGGAACGAAGGAGAGAAGGGTATGGAGCTTTTGGAAGCGCGCATCCGGAGAGACGGGAAGATCAGGGGCGGGGACGTGCTGAAGGTGGACAGCTTCCTCAACCACCAGATGGACGTGGAGCTGTTCAACCAGATCGGGCAGGAGTTCTACCGGCTCTTCGGCGGGTGCGGGGTGAACAAGATCCTCACCATCGAGGCGTCGGGCATCGGGATCGCCTGCATCACCGCCCAGTACTTCCACTGCCCGGTGATCTTCGCCAAGAAGAACAAGACCAAGAACATCGCCGGGGACGTGTACACCTCCAAGGTGGAGTCCTTCACCCACGGGAAGGTGTACGACATCATCGTGTCCCGGGAGTTCCTGCTGCCCAGTGACCGGGTGCTGCTGATCGACGACTTCCTGGCCAACGGCAGCGCCCTCCAGGGCCTCATCCAGCTGGTCCGCTCCGCCGGGGCCGGGCTGGTGGGGGCGGGCATCTGCGTGGAGAAGGCCTTCCAGCCCGGCGGCGGCATGATCCGGGGCATGGGCGTCCGGGTGGAGTCCCTGGCCAGGATCGCCTCCATGAGCGAGGAGGAGGGCGTGACCTTCTGCTGACCCTCCCGCCTCCGGCGGGCCAGCCCCCGGGGGATCCCATCGAAAAACAATGAAAGGGTGTTTTGATGCTCTATCTGCTCTTTTTCCTCCTGTCCCTGGTCACCGGCCTCCTCCCCGAGCTCCTGGGGGAGCGGGCCACCGACCGGGTGCAGAACATCATCTCCGCCGTGGCCATCGTGGCCGGGGTGGCGGTCATCGTGTACTACCTGTTCCAGGGGGACTATACCTCCATCGTGTTCATCATCATCTTCTACGTCATGGGGTCGGAGATCGGCTCCCGGGTGGGGAAGCGGCTCCACAAGTGAGCGCCGCTGGATGCCGAAGATGACCAAGGGCCGCCGCCGGGAGGATCTCCCGGCGGCGGCCCTTTTCTATCTTGCTTGTCTTGCCGGGTGCAGATACAGCAAAAGCCGGACGCCTGCTCCTGACGTCCGGCCCTCACCAAAGGAAAGAGGATACAATGAAATGAAAAGAAACTGTCTCTTGCGAGTATTATAATACCCCAGAGTTGTTACAAAAGAAGGTTGGAGTTGTTACAGAAGTTTAAAATCTTCCCCTTTTTTCGTCAGATCTGCGTAAGATCCCGCAGATCCCGGAAAAAGCGCCCCAGGAGGGCGGCGCACTCTCCCGCCAGGATCCCGCCGTAGAGGCGGGGCTTGTGGGGGAAGCCCTCCATGAAGAGGTTGCACACCGAGCCGCAGGCCCCGGTCTTCTCCTCCCTGGCCCCGTAGTACACCCGCTCGATCCGGGCGTTGAGGATGGCCCCGGCGCACATGGCGCAGGGCTCCAGGGTGACGTAGAGCCGGCAGCCGTGGAGGTTCCAGCCCCCCCGCCGGGCGCAGGCGTCCCGGATCGCCACGCACTCGGCGTGGGCCAGGGCGTCCCCGTCCGCCTCCCGGCGGTTCCAGCCCTCTCCCACGATCCGGCCCTCCCGGTCGGCGATCACGCAGCCCACCGGCACATCCCCCGTCTCCAGGCTCTTCCGGGCCAGCTCCAGCGCCCGGCGCATATAGTCCTCCGCCGTCACGGCGTCCCCTCCTCCCGCTGTCTCTCCCATATCATACCCGTTCTCCCGCTCCGGCGCAAGGGGCCGCTCAGAGGGGAAGGCCCCCGGGGAGGGCGGCAGGGGGGAGGGGGCCGCCTCCCGGCGCTTGCTCCTCCTCCACCGGGATCTCCCCGTGCTCCTTCTCATATTCCTTCAGGTACCAGTCCACCGCCATGCAGAGCTGCTGGTTGATGGACCGGCGCTCCTGCCTGGCCAGCGCGCGGATCTTGTTCATGGCCTGGGGCTCCAGCCGCAGGGAATACGGCGCTTCCTGCAGGCCCATGCTCATCCCCTCCTCGTATCTAATAGATCCTAAATGTATCTTAATGCTATCATTTAGGATCCCCCGCATCAAAGAGTTATCCAGAGTCGACCAGATCTGTTTAGAGTGATATCCTGATGACAAGGAGGGATCGATAGGAAAGAGAAGTACCGTGTGAACAGCTTTTTGGACGCGGAGACGAAAGAAAAGCTGCGGCGTCTGGCGGAGGAGGAGCAGCGCTCCCTGTCCAGCCAGGTCAGCCACCTGATCCGCCTCTATCTCCGGGACTATGAGACGCGGAACGGCCCTTTGGGCGAAAAAGAGACGTTCACCTCTCGGTGAACGTCTCTTCTTTCAGCATATGGGGGATAGGGGCCCTTTCCGCGGCGCCGGCCGCCTGCCGGTCACTCTCCCACCACGGCGGCGCAGCGGTCGCAGAGCTCGGCGTGGTGGCCGTCGGCGCCGATGGCGCCGCTGTGGTTCCAGCAGCGGGGGCACTTGGGGGCCTCGGAGAGCTCCACGGCGATGGTGCAGGGGACCAGGCAGTCCTCCGCCTTCTCGCCCTCCAGGGCCTCCGTGGCGACGGTGACCTTGGAGACGATGAAGAGGGCGGCCAGATCCACGCCCCGGAGGAAGTCCGCGTCCCCGGCGCTCTCCACGGCGATGGTCACCTCGGTATCCTGGGCCTTCTTGAACACCCCGGCGTTCCGGGCGTTCTCCAGGGCCTTGTTCACCGCGTCCCGGAGGGAGAGCAGCCTGGCCCACCGGGCGGCGGCCTCCTCGGAGAGGGCCAGGGCGGGATCCCAGGCGGGCATGTCGTTGAGCAGGACGCTCTCCCCGTTGGCGGAGGCGTCGTGGGCCATGGCGGCCCAGATCTCGTCGCTGGTGAAGGCCAGGATGGGGGCGATCAGCCGGGTCATGCCGTCCAGGATGACGTAGAGGGCGGTCTGGGCGGAGCGGCGGAGGTGGGACCGGGCCCCCTCGCAGTAGAGCCGGTCCTTGATCACGTCCAGGTAGAAGTTGGACAGGTCCACCACGCAGAAGTTGTACACGGCCCGGTAGACCCCGTGGAACTCATAGCGGTCATAGGCCTCCCGCACCGCCTTCACCAGGTCGTTGAAGGCGGACAGGGCGTACCGGTCCAGGTCCTCCATCTGGTCCAGGGGCACCCGGTCGGCGTCGGGGTCGAAGCCCGCCAGGTTGCCCAGCATATACCGGGCGGTGTTGCGGATCTTCAGGTAGGCCTGGGAGAGCTGCTTCATGATCTCCTTGGAGATGCGCATGTCCTGGGTGTAGTCGGCGGAGGCCACCCACAGCCGGAGCATGTCCGCGCCGTACTCCTTGATGACCTCGTCGGGGGAGACGGCGTTGCCCAGGGACTTGTGCATGGCCTTGCCCTCGCCGTCCACGGTCCAGCCGTGGGTGGCGATCTGGCGATAGGGGGCCACCCCGTTCACCGCGATGGAGGTGAGCATGGAGGACTGGAACCAGCCCCGGTACTGGTCGCCGCCCTCCAGGTACAGGTCGGCGGGGTACTTGAGGTAGGGGCGCTCGGCGGCCACGGCGGCCCAGGTGGAGCCGGAGTCGAACCACACGTCCATGATGTCCGTCTCCTTGGTGAAGTGGGCCTTGCCGCACTTGGGGCACACGAAGCCCTGGGGCAGCAGGTCCTTGGCCTCCTTGTCGAACCAGATGTTGGAGCCGTGCTCCCGGAAGAGGGCGGCCACATGGGCGATGGTCTCGGGGGTGACGATGTCCGCGCCGCAGTCGTCGCAGTAGAAGATGGGGATGGGCACGCCCCACACCCGCTGGCGGCTGATGCACCAGTCGTTGCGCTCGGAGATCATGGAGATCATCCGGTCCTTGCCCCAGGCGGGGTGCCACTGGATGGAGTCGCAGGACTTGACGGCGGTGTCCTTGATGGCGTCCACAGAGCAGAACCACTGCTCGGTGGCCCGGTAGATGATGGGGTGCTTGCAGCGCCAGCAGTGGGGGTAGGAGTGGGTGATGTTCTCCTTTGCCACCAGGAAGCCCTCGCTCTCCAGGTCGGAGACCACCATGTCGTTGGCCTTGGCGTAGTACTGGCCGTTATAGCGCTCGTCGGTCATGACGCCCTTGGCGTTCACGGGCACGGGGGTGCCGATGTGGGTGAGGCCCGCCTTGTCGTACTGCTGGCAGATCTGGAAGTCCTCGGCGCCGAAGCCGGGGGCGGTGTGGACGCAGCCGGAGCCGGCGTCCAGGGTCACATGCTCGCCGTTGAGGATCACGCTCTCCCGGTCGAAGAGGGGGTGCTTGGCGGTCATGAGCTCGAACTCGCTGCCCTTCAGGGTGGCCAGCACGGTGCAGGCGGCGAAGTCGATGCCCGCGGCCTTGCACACGCTCTCGGCCAGGTCCTTGGCCAGGACGTACACGTCGCCGCCGGGGACCTGGAGGAGCACATAGTCGAACTCCGCGTTCAGGCAGATGGCGTAGTTGCCGGGGATGGTCCAGGGGGTGGTGGTCCAGATCACGAAATAGGTTTTGGACAGGTCGGCGTACCGGCCCAGCCTGCCCTTGTCGTCCTTCACGGGGAACTTGACGAAGATGGTGGTGCAGGGGTCGTCCTGGTACTCGATCTCCGCCTCGGCCAGGGCGGTCTGGTCGTGGGGGCACCAGTACACGGGCTTCATGCCCTTGTAGATGAGGCCCTTCTCCGCCATCTTGCCAAAGACCTCGATCTGCTTGGCCTCAAACTCGGGCAGCAGGGTGATATAGGGGTTCTCCCACTCCCCCAGCACGCCCAGGCGCTGGAACTGGCCGGTCATCTTCTCGATGTAGCTCTCGGCGTATTCCCGGCACTTGGTGCGGAACTGGGCGGTGGTCATCTCGTCCCGCTTTACCTTCTTGTCCTTCAGAACGGCGGACTCGATGGGCAGGCCGTGGGTGTCCCAGCCGGGGACATAGGGGGCGTAGCAGCCGGTCATGTTCTTCTCTTTGACGATGATGTCCTTGAGGATCTTGTTGAGGGCGGTGCCGATGTGGATGTTGCCGTTGGCGTAGGGGGGGCCGTCGTGGAGGACGAAGCTGGGCTTGCCCTCGTTGCGGGCGACCATCTTGTGGTAGAGGTCCTTGTCGTACATGGCCTGGAGCATCTCAGGCTCCCGCTTGGGCAGGCCGGCCCGCATGGGGAAGTCGGTCTGGGGCAGGTTCACCGTCTTGTTGTAGTCCATGGGTGTGTGTCTCCTTTTTATATGGATGTTTTTTGGATCTTCACGGGGGTGGGAGGGATATCCAAAAGAGGTGGGGATCTCTTTTCGCTGTTCCGCCTGCGTATCGGGGCGTTCCCAAAACCCATTTCTTTTTCTCTGGCAGAAAAAGAAACGGTTTTTGCATGCCAAAGAAAAAGAGGCTATCGTCGTCGCAAAGTCCGCTTCCCTCTATTTCCGCCTGGCGGCGAAAATTCGGTGCGCTCCCTTGCTCCTCCTCTCCCCAGCGGACCCGCTGCGCTGGGCTCCGCCGGGGGCCCCATATAACTACCGGGACGCTTCAGCAAATGGCACGGCGGCGGTGATGCTCTACGCAGCGCTAGGGGACCACTCCCGGCCACGGCCATCCGCGGGCAGAACAGGGAGAAGAGTTTGGTCCTATCCTCCCGCCGCCTGGCTTGCGGACCCAGCGCGGCGCGGTCCCGTGCCGGTCTGGATGGGACAGTCCCGCCGGGCCGTTTACCGGTAGTGGACCACCACCTTGTGGCAGTCCCTGCAGATCCACGCCTCCGGGCGGTAGCCGTTGAGCAGGCTCACGTCCTCCCGCCCTTTGATGAGGGTGCGCTTCTTCTCCTTGGGGCTCCACAGCAGGGGGGCGCTCCCGTACAGATAGCCCGGCTCCATGGGCCGGCCGCACAGGGGACAGTTGACGGTCATCGCGCATCCCTCCTATATGAAAAAGCGCCTTTGTCTCCCAAGAGACAAAGGCGCTCGTCGTCCTCTGCGGTACCACTCTCGTTGCCCGGGACGTGCCCGGGCCACTCTGCGGCCGGTAACGGGGCCAGCCGTCCCCGCCTACTCGTCTCCTTTCGGCGGGGCGCTCCAAGGCGATCTTCGCGCCCCCCTGCCCTCCGCCTCGCACCGGTACGGCGGCTCTCTGTGCGGCCCAGGGGACGTTACTCGTCCTTTTCCACGCTGTCTGCTGTATGCGAAAGCATTTTATCCGCTTCCCGCCCCTTTGTCAAGGGGGCGCGGCTCACTTGATCTCGTAGTCCTTTCCGAACTGGAGGTGCTCCAGGTCGATGGTCAGCCGCTTGGTGGGCTCGTCGTCCTCTTCCTCCTCGGGGAGGAGGTCCTCCTTGGGCTGGGGGTCGGGCTGGGGCGCGGAGGCGGCCATCTCGGCGGCCCGGCGCTCCGGGTCCACCTTGATCTTCCGCTCGGTCTTCCCGTCCTCGGAGAGGAAGGTGGCGGTGATGTCGCTGTAGAGGCCGCCGGGGCGGTCGTCCTCCTGCTCCGGCTCCTGGACCGGCTCCGGCGCGGGGGCCTCGCCGGCGGCGGGCACGCCGCCCTTCTGCCCGGCGGTGAGCTCGGTGAGGCTGCTGAGGTAGTCCATCTCGTGCTGGTAGAGCTCCTTGAGCTTGGCGATATAGGCCACGGTGGCGTTCTGGGCGGCGGTGAGCCGGATCTGCTCGCTCTCCACCTCCCGCCGCAGGTGCTCCACCCGCTTCCGGGCCTCCTCCTCCGCCTGGGCGACCAGGGAGGCCTTCTTCTGCTCCGCCTCCTTCACCATTTCATCGGCGATCTTCTGGGCGGTGAGCAGGGTCTTGCGCATGGCGTCCTCGGTGGAGCGGTACTCCTCCACCTTGTCCACCAGCACCTTCATCTTCCGCTTCAACACCGCGTTCTCCTTGTAGATCGCGGTATAGTCCTCGGTGAGCTGGTCGAGGAACTCGTCCACCATGGCCATATTATAGCCGCCGAAGCTGGCTTTCGCAAAGGCGTGCTCAGAGACCTCCTGAGGCGTCAGCATGATCGGTACCCCCGTTTCTGTCTGTCTTTTGCCGGGCATCCTCGATACCCACAGGATGATTTGCTAAAAATAATACGTTCTGTTTTCATTTTCCCCGCCAAAGGGCAGGGGGACGGGCCCCTTCAGCGCCCTGCGGGCGCACTCTCAGAAATAGAGCCCGTTGTTCTCCAGTTCGTCGATCTCGTCGACGCAAAGTCCGCTCCCCTCTGTCTCCGCCTGACGGCGAAGATCCGGTGCGCTCCCTTGCGTCTCCTCTCCGGCCCAGGCCCGCTGCGCTGGGCCCTGTGCCGGGCCGCCCCACTCGATGCTGCGCATCGCGCGGGGGCCCCATCCTCTTTCATCTGCTCGGGCGAGATCAACTCGCCCGGCATCAAGGACTTTCCCTGCGGGAAAGTCCTTGTACGGCGCAGGCGCGCCGTCCCCCCTGCGGCGGGTCCCAGTGGCCATCTCTCAGAAATAGAGCCCGTTGTTCTCCAGTTCGTCAATCAGGTCCCCCAGGATATCCACGTTGTAGGGGGTGATGATGTAAGTCGAGATGGCCACTTTCTTGATCTTGCCCTCGTTGGCATAGGCCACGCCGGAGAGGAAATCCAGCAGGCGGCGGGCGATGTCCTTGTTGGTCTGCTCCAGGTTGAGCACCACGGTGCGCTTCTCCCGGAGGTGGTCGGCGATCTCCGCCGCGTTCTCGAACCGGTCGGGCTTCACCAGCACCACCTGGAGCTGGGTGGTGGTGTGGATGTTCACCACTTTATTGCTGCGGCGGGGCTCCGGGTCGCTGTAGACGGCCCCGGTGGCCTCTCTGGTATCCCGGGAGAGCTCCCGAGACGATCTCTCCTTCCGCTCGGACCGGGAGGAGGCGACAGGGGGCTCGAAGTCGTCGTACTCTTCCTCGTCCTCTTCATCTTCATAGGGGCGGGCCAGCCTCCTGATCTCGTCGATGAATCCCATAAGCTTCTTCCTTTCCCTTTCCGCCGGGGACGCTCAGGGCCGGAGGGGGGGCCGGGGACCGAAGAGGGCGGTCCCCACCCGCACCAGCGTCGCGCCCTCCCGGACAGCGTCCTCGTAATCGCCGCTCATCCCCATGGAGAGACAGTCTATATCAGTGTCATTATCTCCTATTTTCTCCCTTATGTCAACAAAAAACTGGCGCGTGGCCTGGAAATAGCCAACATTCGCCCCCGGTGCCCCGGCGGCGGGCGGGATACACATGAGGCCCCGCAGCCGCACATGCTGGGCCTCCACGGCCCGCCGGGCCAGGTCGGGCAGGTCCTCGGGGAGGCAGCCCCCCTTGCTCTCCTCCCGGCCGATGTTCACCTCCAGGAGGATGTCCTGGACCACCCCCACCTTGGCGGCCTGCCGGTCCACCGCCTCCAGCAGCCGGAGGGAGCCCACCGACTCGATGAGGTCCACCCGGCCCACCACATACTTGACCTTGTTGGTCTGGAGGTGGCCGATGAAGTGGACCCTGGCCCCCTCGTAGGCCCCGTCCTCCAGGTGCCCGGTGAGCTCCTGGACCCGGTTCTCCCCGCAGATGCCCACTCCGGCGGCGATCGCCGCCCGGATGGTGTCCGAGGTCTGCACCTTGGTGGCCGCCACCAGCGCCACCTCTCCCGGGTCCCGGCCCGCCTCCCGGGCGGCCCGGGCGATGTTCTCCTTCACCCGGGCGATGTTCTCTTCCAGTGACATAACGGATCTCCTCCCCGCCGGGCCCTCCGCCCGGACCAGTTTCTCTCTGTCAGTGCAAGTATCCCAGGATGACCTTCCCGTCGTACAGGGGCTCGGAGGAGACGATCACCTCGTCCCCCGCCCGGAAGGCCCGTTTGATCTCCCCGTCGGAGGGGGTGTCCGAGAGCACGGCGGCCACCAGGTAATAGTCCCCGTCGTCCGCCAGGATCTCCACCTCTTTGAACTCCGCCTGGGCGCCGGTGATGGTGTATACCCCCGTGGCCTGCCGGGTGACCTCCTGTCCGTCCGCGCCGGTCTCGGTCCGCAGCTCGGTGCGCACCGCCCGCTTGGGCACCCGGATGCCGTCGGTGCTCTGGAACACGATCTCCACCGTCTGGCTGCGCAGCAGGCTGGTCTCCGCCAGGTCCTGGGTGGAGGAGAGGACCACGATGCAGCGGCCGTCCTCCGGGTCTCCCACCCGCTCCACCGTCATCTCCACCTCTCCCGACCAGTCCCGGGAGAAGCGGACCCGCACCGTCCGCCCCTCCACCAGCCGCTGGGCGGTGTCCGCGGGCAGGGCGGCGGCGAAATACCACTCCGAGCTGACGATCAGCTTGCCCACCGCCCCGGCCGGGGCCTCGGGCCGCTGCCGGACCAGCTGGTCCAGGCCGGAGGGGGTGAGGCTGTCCAGGATATCGGGGACCAGGGTGCTCTCATACCCGTCCACCTCGGCGGAGAACACCCCGGAGACGGGGGACCACACCGTCCGGGTGTCCTGGGAGGACTGGGCGTAGAGGGCCTGCCGCTGTGCGTCGATGGCCTCCACCATGGCCTGGATGGCCTCGGTGCCGCCGCTCACCGAATAGCCCTGCCGGAGCACCAGGCTCTTGAAGGTGAGGGCCTGGTCCTCCAGCCGGGTCAGGTCCCCCCGGACGGCGGAGGAGCGGAGCTGGGTCATGGCCTGGAGGATCTCCTCCTCCAGCTGGGCGCTGTCCAGGCCGGAGCCCTCGTCCTGGAGGGCGTATACCAGCTGCTCCCGCTCCAGTTCCAGGGCCTGGATCTGCTCCCGGCGCTCCAGGGCGGAGGCGTCCTGGTAGAGATAGGCCACCGCCTGGCCCGTCCCCACCTTCTCCCCCTGGGCGGGGAGCACGTCCACGATGGCCCCCCCGGTCTCCGCGGTGAGGACCTGTTCCCGGCGGACCAGGAGGCCGGTGGCCTCTACATAGTCGTCCACCGTATAGCTGTAGGTGGCCACCGTGTACATGCGCTGATCCAGGTCCCGCCATGCGGACCCCAGGAAATAGGCCGCCACGGCGAGGAAGAGCACCACCATGACGATCCGGGTGACGAGCGTGCCTTGCTTCATTGGGATACCTCTTACCTATGTATATCTATCTCTGTTCTGTGAGGCGGGGGAGGGAGGGGTCACCTGCCGGCGTCCGGCCCGCCCCCCGGCCCGTCCAGCTCCACCGGCCGCTCGGGGACGATGGTGGAGATGGCGTGCTTGTAGATCACCTGCTGCTTGTTGTCGGTGAGCAGCACCACCACGAAGGAGTCGAAGCCGGTGATGACCCCCCGCAGCTGGTACCCGTTCATGAGGAAGAGCACCACGTTGAGCCGCCCCCGGCGGGCCTGGGTGAGGAACTGGTCCTGAAGGTTGAACTTGGTCTGCATATCTATGTACACTCCTCTTTCTGTTGGAATGCACCTATAGTAAACCAGTTCCTTCCAGAAAAGCTGTCGCTTCCCGTCGGCCTCTGGAAATATCAGGAATTTCCTCCCAGACGATCCACCGGACCGAGGGCTCCCGCCGGAACCAGGTCCGCTGCCGCTTGGCGTACTGCCGGGAGCGGAGCTTCACCTCCTCCACCGCCTGCTCCAGGGGGACCTCCCCCCGCAGGGCGGCGGCGATCTCCTTGTAGCCGATGGCCTGCATGGCGGTGCAGCCGGGGGAGAGGCCCTGCCGCAGCAGCCCCGCCACCTCCTCCGCCAGGCCCTGCTCCATCATCTGGTCCACCCGCCGGTCGATCCGCCGCCACAGCTCCTCCCGCCGGGTGAAGTCCAGGCCGATCCGCAGGGCGTCGTACCTGGGGGGGAGGGCGGCGGTGCGCCGGTCATGGTCGGTGATGGTCTCTCCCGTCTCGTACCACACCTCCAGGGCCCGGAGGATCCGCTTCTCGTCGTTGGGGTGGAGCTTCTCCGCCCGCTGGGGGTCCACCTCCTGGAGCTGCCGGTACAGGGCGGGCAGCCCCTCCGCCCGGGCCCGGGCCTGGAGCTCCTCCCGCCAGAGGCCGGAGAAGGCGGCGAACTCCCGTCCGGCCACCAGGTTGTCGATGTACAGCCCCGTGCCCCCCACCAGGATGGGCAGCTTCCCCCGGGAGAGGATGCGGTCCACACAGGCGGAGGCCTCCCGGACGTACCGGGCTACCGAGTAGTCCTCCTCCGGGCCGGCCACGTCCAGCATGTGGTGGGGCACCCCCCGCATCTCCTCCGCCGTGGGCTTGGCGGTGCCGATGTCCATGCCCCGGTAGAGCTGCATGGAGTCGGCGGAGACCACCTCGCCCCCGGTGAGGAGGGCCAGCTCCACCCCCAGGGCGGTCTTGCCCGAGGCGGTGGGGCCGCAGAGGACCAGGATCTTCGGCGGCATGGGCGCCCTCCTTTCCGAGATGGTGTCATGGGTCGTAGTATATAGTATACCACGGCGGGCACAGGACCTTCAAGCGGTGCCGGGCAGTTCCGGGGCGGGAAGGGGGAGACGGGGCCCGGAAAACAAAAAACCGCCTGCCGAAGCAGACGGTTTTCCTTGCTTTCGAAGACGCTCAGGCCAGCTTGTTCAGCTTGATGGTCATGGCGCTCTTCTTGTTGGCCGCATTGTTCTTGTGCAGCAGACCCTTGGCGGCGGCCTTGTCGATGGCCTTCACCGTGGCCTTGTAAACAACATCGGCCTCGCTGCGGTTGCCTTCGGCCACCACGGCGTCAAACTTCTTGATCTGGGTCTTCAGCGCAGACTTGGCCGCCTTGTTCCGGGCCGCCTTGGTCTCGTTGACCAGCACGCGCTTCTTGGCAGA
>DWZK01000046.1 GCA_019117605.1 Candidatus Intestinimonas stercoravium
CCCCGTGACGACTCCCTGCCCTTCCTGATGCCCGTCGAGGACGTGTTCACCATCTCCGGCCGCGGCACCGTGGCTACCGGCCGTGTGGAGCGTGGCGTGCTGAAGGCTGGCGAGACTGTCGACATCGTGGGTCTGTCCGACGAGAAGAAGTCCACCGTCGTCACCTCCATGGAGATGTTCCGCAAGACCCTCGATTATATCGAGGCTGGCGACAACGCCGGCTGCCTGCTGCGTGGTATCGCCAAGACCGACATCGAGCGCGGCCAGGTGCTGGCTAAGCCCGGCTCCATCCACCCCCACACCAAGTTCACCGGCCAGGTGTACGTCCTGAGCAAGGACGAGGGCGGCCGTCACACCCCCTTCTTCAACAACTATCGTCCCCAGTTCTACTTCCGTACCACCGACGTGACCGGCGTCATCACTCTGCCCGAGGGCACTGAGATGTGCATGCCCGGCGACAACGTCGACATGAAGGTGGAGCTGATCACCCCCATCGCCATCGAGAAGGGCCTCCGCTTCGCTATCCGCGAGGGCGGCCGTACCGTTGGTTCCGGCGTCGTCATCGACATCGAGGAGTAAGCAGTCTCCTGCAAGAGGCTCCCGCCATGCGGCGGGGGCCTCTTTTCGTTTCGCAGGATGCTGCATGGGACGGGGTTCCCTTTCAGCCTGCGCTGTGATATAATGGCTCGAATAAAAAGAGAGACAGAGGAGGGAGAGGCATGGATACCACACTGACCGCGGACAGCACGGAGACCGAGGCCGCGGTAGAGGTCATGGAGCAGGTGGTGGAGGGGATGACCCTGAGCAAGGTGCTCTACGGCATCCTGCTGCTGGCGATATGTGTCGTGGGGGTCAAGGTCGTCACCCTCCTGGCGGAGCGGACCATGCGCCGCCTGAAGGTGGAGCCCACTGTCCACAAGTTCGCCCGATCCAGCCTGGAGGTGCTGCTGTGGCTGGCGGCGGCTGTGGTGATGGCCAGCTACCTGGGCCTGCCGGTGAACTCCATGGTGGCACTGGTGGGCGTAGTGGGCGTGGCCCTCTCCCTGTCCCTCCAGGGGAGCTTGTCCAACCTGGCGGGAGGCATCACCATCATGGCCACCCGGCCCTTCGCGGTGGGGGACTATGTGGAGGCGGGAGACGCGGCGGGCACGGTGGCGGAGATCGGGCTGGTGTACACCAAGCTCAAGACCATCGACAACAAGCTCATCTATATCCCCAATGGGGAGGTGTCCAGCGAGGTCATCACCAACTACAGCGCCCAGGATAAGCGGCGGGTGGATCTGACCTTCTCCGTGTCCTATGACGCGGACCCGGAGCAGGTGAAGGAGACGATCCGGCAGGTGGTGGAGGCCCATCCCAAAGGGAAGCGGGAGCCCCAGCCGCCCTTCGTGCGCACGACGGCGCTGGGGGAGAGCGGGGTCAGCTATACGCTGCGGGTCTGGTGTGATACCGGGGATTACTGGGAACTCTATTACGACCTGCTGGAGCAGGTCCGCGCCGCGTTCGACGAGCGCCATATCGACCTGACCTACAACCATCTGAACGTCCATCTCTACCAGAAGGAGACGGCGGAGGCGGAGTAAGAGAGGAGGCCGCAGCCCATTGGCTGCCGCCTCCTTTTCTCCGCCCCTCATCACGAGGGGAACGCAAGACCGTGGATGAAGCCCCCCAGCTGGCTGGAGAGGATCTCTCCGCCGATGACGGTATCCTTATATATCAGGAGGCCGGCCTGGATGTCCGTCTCACCGCTGGGATAGTTGAGGACCGTGTAGGAGTACCGCTTCACCCGTTTGCCCCGGTATTTGGTGAGGTCGAAGCCCTGGCTCTCCTGCAGGGCCAGATACTGGCTGTAGGTCTCATCGAACTCCTCCGGGATGAGCAGCTCTTCCACAGAGACGGCCTCTGGGGAGACCTCCCACCCGTAGCTCTCCAGATAGGCCACCCGGTCTTCATCGTCCTTCACCCCTTTGGGACTGGCGGGGGACGGGGAGACAGCGCCCACCTCTCTGGCGGACAGCGCCCCACCGGCCAGTGCCGCCGCACCGCAGAGGGCAAGGATCACCAGAGCTCCCGCAACCAGCCTGCCGCGGTGCAGCTTCGCGGTCCAGATAAACACAGCGCAACGCTCCTTCCCTGTCTGATCGCAGTTATTCCTATGTGCAAACGGGGCGGGATATGATAAAATAGAAAAAACATGTGGAGAGAGGGCGAGGGAGATGGAGCGGAGAGAACGCCTGGACAAGATCCTGGCGGGTACTGGGCGGTGGTCCAGGAGAGAGGTCAAGGAGCTGGTCCGGGCCGGGCGGGTCGTGGCCAACGGGGCCGTGGCGCTCCGGCCGGAGGACAAGTACGACCGGGAGGGGCTCTCCCTCCTGGTGGATGGAGAGCCGGTGGACAGCGGAGGGAGCTACTACCTGATGCTGCACAAGCCGGCGGGGCTCCTCTCCGCCACCGAGGACCCCCGGCAGCCCACGGTGCTGGATCTGCTCCCTCCCCACCTGCGGCGGGTGGGCCTCTTTCCCGTGGGCAGGCTGGACAAGGACACTGAGGGCCTGCTGCTCCTCACCAACGACGGCCCTCTGGGCCACCGGCTCCTCTCGCCCTCCCGCCATGTGGACAAGGTCTACTATGTGGAGGTGGAGGGAGTGCTGGACAGGGAGGACCAGGAGGCGTTCCGGGCCGGGATGGTCCTGGAGGACGGGCTGCATTGCCTCCCTGCGGAGCTGGAGCCGGAAGCGGACGGACGCAGCGGCCTGGTCGTCCTGCGGGAGGGGAAATACCACCAGGTGAAACGGATGCTGTCCGCCCGCGGCAAGCCGGTGCAGTATCTCAAACGCATCTCCATGGGCCCTCTCCGCCTGGACCCCGCTCTGGAACGGGGGGAATGGCGCTCTTTGACGGAGGAAGAGCGCCGGGCGCTGGCGGCTTTGGGATAGAACGGAGGAAAAACAGGGGCATGTTTGAAAAAGGCCGGGCATGGGGAAGAAAAAGTGCCTGAAACAGCTTCGGCGTTTTTCACAAAAAAATCTCGATCTCCTATTGAAAAGGGACGAAAAAACCAGTATAATAAAAATCGGTCTAGTAAGAGAGAGGGAGATCCCCGTCCATGGCGTGGTCTCCTATAAGATCGATCATATTGAGAGGGGGCAAAGCGATGTCCAGCCGCATCTTTCAAAGCGTGGTCCTCCAGATGAAGGACGGCACTGACCGGGCGATAGGAGTCATCGACTCAGAGGGGACAGTGGTAGCCTGCAACGAGTTGACCTGTATCGGAGAGAAATGGTCTGCCGCGGCGGAGGCGGTCCACGCCGCTGAGACCGACGTGGTGACCTATGGAGGGAACACGTTCAAACCGCTGGCGGGATGGAGCGCACAGTTCGACTACGCTGCCTTCACCCGGGGCGAGGACGAGATGGCGCGCACGATCTGCGCTATGGCTACGGTGGCTCTGAACGGCGCCAAGGCCTATTATGAGGAGAAGCACGACAGGGCGAGTTTCGTCAAGAGCATCATCTCGGACAATATCCTCCTGGGAGATATCTACATCCGGGCCAAGGAGCTCCATTTTACATCGGAAGTGCCGCGTGCGGTCTTTCTGATCCGTCAGTCTGGGACGCCGGACATGGCTGCCATCGACGTGGTCCAGTCCCTCTTCCCGGACAAGCAGATCGACTTCGTCCTCTCCATCAGCGAGTCGGACATCGTCCTTATCAAGCAGCTCAACGAGGGCACGGAGAGCAAGGACCTCTATAAGATCGCCGAGCAGGTGGAGAACGCGCTGGAGAGCGAGCTGGGCGTCAAGGTCGGCATCGGCGTGGGCACCATCGTGGGCCACATCCGCGAGCTGGCCCGGGCCTATAAGGAGGCCCAGGTGGCCATCGAGGTGGGCAAGATCTTCGATACGGAGAAGTCCATCATCAACTATGAGAACCTGGGCATCGGCCGCCTGATCTACCAGCTGCCCACCACCTTGTGCGAGATGTTCTTGCAGGAGGTGTTCAAGAAGAACCCCATCGATTCGCTGGATCAGGAGACCTTGTTCACCATCAACAAGTTCTTCGAGAACAATCTGAACGTGTCCGAGACGGCGCGGAAGCTCTTCGTTCACCGGAACACCCTGGTCTACCGGCTGGAGAAGATCAAGAAGCTCACCGGTCTGGACCTGCGTGAATTCGACGATGCCATCACGTTCAAGGTGGCTCTTATGGTGAAAAAGTATCTGATGTCCCGGGGGATCGAGTCCTGACTGACAGCGCGGTATATGAGGGCGCCGGGAGACCCGGCGCCCTCTCTCGCTATCCCGGCGGGGCGGAAAAGAGAAACGCGGAACGCGAGATAAAAAGAGGTAGCTATGATCCGTCTGATAGATGTGCAGAAGACCTATGACAACGGCACCCGGGCGCTGAAGGGGGTCTCCCTTCGGATCGACGACGGGGAGTTCGTCTTCCTGGTGGGCCCCTCCGGCTCGGGGAAGTCCACCATCCTCAAGCTGATCACAGGCGAGGTGACCTGCACCGCGGGCCGCCTGATGGTCAACGGCTATAACATGAACAACATCCACCCCCGGCAGATCCCCTATATGCGGCGGACCCTGGGGGTCATCTTCCAGGATTTCAGGCTCATCGAGAAAAAGACGGTGGAGGAGAACCTGACCTTCGTCATGCGGGTGGTGGGGGCCTCCACCCGGGAGATCCGCAAGCGGGTGCCCTATGTGCTGCAGCTGGTGGGACTGGACCACAAGGGGGACCGGTTCCCCAACGAGCTCTCCGGCGGCGAGCAGCAGCGGGTGGCGATCGCCCGGGCCCTGGTGAACAACCCCCAGGTCATCGTGGCCGACGAGCCCACGGGCAACCTGGATCCCCAGCGGTCTCTGGAGATCATGATGCTCCTGGAGAAGATCAACGAGCTGGGCACCACGGTACTGGTGGTGACCCATGAGAAGGAGCTGGTCAACCGCTTCTCCAAGCGGGTGGTGGCCATCGAGAGCGGCAGAGTCATCAGCGACGGGACAGGTGGGTATTACAACAATGACACAATATAACATGCGCTATCATCTCCGGGAGGGCTTCCACAGCATCTTCACCCACGGGCTCATGTCCTTCGCCGCGGTCTGCATGATCGTGGCCTGCCTCGTCATCATGGGCTCTTTCTCCCTGGTGGCGGTGGATCTGGACCGGACCCTGGGGGACCTGGAGTCGGAGAACGAGTTCATCGCCTATATCGACGACTCCCTGACCACGGAGCAGGCCAAGGCGGTCCAGAAGAATATCGAGCGGATCCCAAACGTGGCCTCGGCGGAGTTCGTGGACAAGGTGCAGGCCCTGGAGGACTATAAGGCCCGCTACAGCGACACAGAGAACGCCGCCCTCTTCGAGGGACTGCCCGACGACACCCTCCGGGACCGGTATGAGATCCGGGTCACCGATATCGAGCAGATGGCCCGGACGGTGGAGCAGGTGCGGCAGGTCTCCGGCGTGGCCGATGTCTCCGCCGCCATCGACGTGGCCCAGGGCTTCGTCACCGTGCGGAACATGGCCGGGGCGGTGGCATGGGTCCTCATCATCCTGCTGCTGGTCATCTCTCTCTTCATCATCGCCAACACCACCAAGCTGGCCACCTTCCACCGCCGGGAGGAGATCGCCATCATGAAGATGTGCGGAGCCACCAATTGGTTCGTGCGCTGGCCCTTCGTGTTCGAGGGCATGATCTTGGGCCTCATCGGGGCGGTGGTGGCCTTCTTCCTCCAGTGGGGCATCTACTCCCTCATCGTCCAGGCGGTGGAGGAGGCGGGCGCCCTCCAGCTCATCTACATCGTCCCCTTCCGGGAGCTGGCTGTCAGAGTGGCCGGTGCTTTCGCCGCCGCCGGGCTCCTCATCGGTGCTTTGGGCAGCCTGCTGGCCATCCGGAAATTCCTTCAGGTATAACGACATATCTCAGCGGTGGAAAGGAGCAGACCCGTGTCCAAAGCAAAGACGACCAAGCAAAGACGGCAGAAGCCCCAGGGCGCCCGGTGGGGCCTGCGCAGGGCGGCCATGGCGGTCCTGGC
>DWZK01000047.1 GCA_019117605.1 Candidatus Intestinimonas stercoravium
CGTGTCCGCCTATATCCCCACCAACGTCATCTCCATCACCGACGGCCAGATCTACCTGGAGACCGACCTCTTCTTCGCCGGCCAGCGGCCCGCCGTCAACGTGGGCCTGTCCGTGTCCCGTGTGGGCGGCGCGGCCCAGACCCGGGCGATCAAGAAGACCGCCGGCACCCTGCGGATCGACCTGGCACGGTTCCGCGAGCTGGAGGTGTTCACCCAGTTCGCCTCCGACCTGGACGCGGCCACCCAGCAGACTCTGGGCCACGGCAGGCGGCTGCTGGAGCTGCTCAAGCAGCCCCTCTATCGTCCCATGCCCGTGAGCCGCCAGGCCGTCATCCTCTATGTGGCCACCAGCGGACTGGTGGACGACGTGCCCCTGGAGAAGGTCCGGGACTTCGTGCTGGACTTCGCCAAAGAGATGGAGGACGCGCACGGGGACGTGATGGAGGAGATCCAGTCCACCGGGAACCTGAGCGGCCCGGCAGTGGAGACCATCCGTACCGTGCTGGAGGACGCCAAGAAGCGGGTGAGCGCCACATGGCAAGCATAAAAGAGATCCGGACCCATATCAAGAGCGTGGAGCAGACCCTGAAGATCACCAACGCCATGTATCTCATCTCCTCCTCCAGCCTGCGCAAGGCGCGCAAGCAGCTCAACGATGTGGAGCCCTATTTCAACAAGATCGGCACCACCCTCTCCGACATCCTCCACCACTCCCCGGAGATCGACCACCCCTTCTTCGACAAGCGGCCCGAGGTCCCGGCGGAGGAGCGGAAGGTGGGCTATATCGTGGTCACCGGCGACAAGGGCCTTGCGGGGGCGTACAACCACAACGTGCTCAAGCTGGCGGAGGAGCGGATCGCCCAGACCCCGTGCCACAGCCTCTTCGTGGTGGGGCAGATGGGACGGACCTATTTCCAGGAGAGGGGCATCCCCATCGACGTGGAGTTCCTCTACACCGCCCAGGCCCCCACTGTGCCCCGGGCCCGGGACATCGGGGAGCTGATGACCGACCTTTTCCTGGAACGGCAGCTGGATGAGGTATACGTCATCTTCACCCGCATGGTGACCTCTTTCCAGATGGAGCCCACCATCCACAAGCTCCTCCCCCTGGACCCGGACACCTTCCCCAAATACGAGAAGGACCGGGACGCCTATGACCGGAGCGTGGTATATATCCCATCGGTGAAGGCGGTCATGGACCGGCTGGTGCCCGGCTATGTGCGCGGGGACCTGTACGGCGCGCTGGTGGAGTCCTACTGCTCCGAACAGAACGCCCGCATGACGGCCATGAAGGCCTCCAGCGACAACGCCCGGAAGATGCTCCAGGAACTGGACCTCTCCTATAACCGGGCCCGGCAGGCCGCCATCACCCAGGAGATCACCGAGGTGGTGGGCGGCGCCCAGGCGGCCCTTTGAATATGAACCAACGCCCGAAAGGGGAGCTATATATGAGCGAGAACAAGGGAACTATCGTACAGGTCAAGGGACCTGTGGTGGACGTGGCCTTCGCCCCGGGCAGCCTCCCCCAGCTGAAGGAGGCCCTGGAGGTGGAGCTGGACGGCCGCCGCCAGGTGATGGAGGTGGCCCAGCATGTGGGCGGCGACACCGTGCGCTGCTTCATGCTCTCCCCCAGCGAGGGGCTGGGCAGGGGCGTGGAGGTGACCGCCACCGGCGGGCCCATCTCCGTGCCCGTGGGCGAAGGGGTGCTGGGCCGTATGTTCAACGTGCTGGGCGACGCCATCGACGAGAAGGGACCCGTCCGGACGGCGGAGAAGTGGCCCATCCACCGCCGCCCCCCCGCCTTTGAGGACCAGAGGCCGGTGGTGGACATCTTCGAGACGGGCATCAAGGTCATCGACCTGCTGGCCCCCTACGCCAAGGGCGGCAAGATCGGCCTCTTCGGCGGCGCGGGGGTGGGCAAGACCGTGCTCATCCAGGAGCTGATCCACAACATCGCCACCGAGCACGGCGGCTACTCCATCTTCACCGGCGTGGGGGAGCGCACCCGGGAGGGAAACGACCTCTGGCGGGAGATGACCGAGTCCGGCGTCATCGAGAAGACCGCCCTGGTCTTCGGCCAGATGAACGAGCCCCCGGGAGCCCGTATGCGGGTGGCCCTCACCGGCCTGACCATGGCCGAGTATTTCCGGGACCAGGAGAAGCAGAACGTGCTCCTCTTCATCGACAACATCTTCCGCTATGTCCAGGCCGGCTCGGAGGTGTCCGCCCTGATGGGCCGGATGCCCTCCGCCGTGGGCTACCAGCCCACCCTGGCCAACGAGATGGGCGCCCTCCAGGAGCGCATCACCTCCACCAAGAACGGGGCCATCACCTCGGTCCAGGCGGTCTATGTCCCCGCCGACGACCTGACCGACCCCGCCCCCGCCACCACCTTCGCCCACCTGGACGCCACCACCGTGCTCTCCCGTAAGATCGTGGAGCAGGGCATCTACCCGGCGGTGGACCCCCTGGAGTCCACCTCCCGGATCCTGGAGCCGGATGTGGTGGGGGAGCGGCACTACAAGATCGCCCGGGGGACCCAGGAGCTGCTCCAGCGCTATCGGGAGCTCCAGGACATCATCGCCATCCTGGGCATG
>DWZK01000048.1 GCA_019117605.1 Candidatus Intestinimonas stercoravium
TTTCTACTCCCTCGATGACTTCGCCAAGCAGCTCGCTGTCCATAACCGCCGCTCTAACGACTTCCCTATGAGACCGCTTGACTGGTCCTCTCCTAACGAGTTCGCCGTCCAATATGTTTGACAAACCTACAATCTCAGCGCTCTCCCCGAGACATGACGACACCGCACCAGAGACCTACGATCGTCCTCCGGCGCGGTGGGCGTCAAGCCCGGGGATGGGCCTTGATGTATACATCTTTCAGTTTTTGCTTGATCACCTGCGCGTAGATCTGTGTAGAGGATATGTCCGCATGGCCCAGCATCTCCTGTATGGAGCGAAGGTCCGCGCCGTTCTCCAGGAGGTGGGCGGCGAAGGAATGACGCAGCGTGTGGGGCGTGATCTCCTTCTGGATCCCCGCCTTCTCCTGATAATGCTTGATGATCTTCCAGAACCCCTGCCGGGACATCCGCCCGCCGTTCATGTTCACGAAGAGGGCCTCCTCCTGGGGGCCGTCGATGAGCTGTGGCCGGACCTCTTTCAGGTACCGTTCCAGGGCCTTCACCGCCGTGGCGTAGAGGGGGATGATGCGCTCCTTCCCCGGCGCTCCGCAGCGCAGGAATCCCCCCGTCAGGTTCAGACTGTTCACATCCAGAGCGATGAGCTCACTGACCCGGATGCCGGTGGCATAGAGGAGCTCCAGCATGGCGTGATCTCGGATGCCCTTGGGGTCTGTACGGTCCGGCTGTTCCAAAAAGAGCTCCACCTCTTTGCTGGTGAGTATCTGGGGGAGCTTGCGGGTCACCTTGCCCGGCACTATGCCTTTCGCCGGGTCGTCCCGCACCCAGCCCCTTCGGAGCAGGTAGCCGTAGAAGGAGCGCAGGGAGGCCACCGCACGGGTCACGGTGGAGACGGATCTGCCCCGGCTGAGCAGATGGCGGCTGTACTGTTCCACTATCTCCGCCGTCACATCTTCCAGCGCGATCCCGCGCTCTCCGCAATATGCGGAGAACTGCCGGAGGTCCCGCAGATAAGAGCTGCGCGTGTTCTCTGATGCACGCTTCTCTGTCCGCAGATACTGCTCATACGCTTCCAAATACTCCATGTCTCTCAACGTCCTCTATCTTTTCGATTCAATTGAGCGCACCCGAAAAAAGGGGAGCCAGCGAGCCCAGCAGCGCCGGGACCGCCCAATGCTCCACCAGCATACAGAGAGCCAGCGCTCCAAAACACGACCCGCAGCGCACCAGATACTGGCTCCCCGGGAGAGCGCTCCCCTTCCCCGCCCCTGCAGACAGCCGCCGCAGGGCCATATCGAAGCTCTGCACGCCCAGCACGAACAGCGCCGGAACTGCCAGAAGTCCCGTCAAGCCGAACGCGGAAAAGGCCAGCATCCCACCTGCGCCGCCGAACATGCGGACGAAGGAGCTGACGGCAAAGGAGAGGAGGAACCCGCGCACAGCGAACAGGATAGGCACTCCGACCACGCCAAGAGACAGAAAACCCATAAAGACAGCCAAGCAGGGCCAGCGGAGCAGGTCCAGGGCCACTGCGAAAAAGCCAGGAGCCGCCGCTGTCCTCTGCTGCGCTGCCGCCAGATAGCTCTCGATATAAGCCGCCAAAGTGGTCTGTCCTTCTCCCGCCACCTGTGAGGCCACCAGCAGCCCTGCGATCCCGCCTGATACGAAGGCACAGGAGACCACGAGCAGGGCCGTGGTCACACCGCCGGGGGTATTCCAGATCTGGACCACGCGCCTTCTCATAGCTGTCACCTCGAAGACAGCATATGAGACGAGCATCGCAGTTAGAAGGGGCGGATCACTGCCCCAGCTCTTTCGACCGCTTCGTGCAGCGCTCCATCGCGTCCAGCATCAGGCCGTCGAAATCTCGATCCTCAAATGCGGACAGGGAGGCCAGCGTGGTGCCGCCGGGCGAACAGACCTGGCGGCAGAGCTCTTCCGGAGACTTCCCGCTCTCCAGCAGCAGCCGGGCGGAGCCCTCCATAGTCTTGGCCGTCAGGCGCAGCGCCACATCCCGGTCGATGCCTGCGGACACTGCCCGGCGGACCATCACATCCGCCATCCGGAAGAACCAAGCCGGAGAGGAGCCGTTGACGTTGATGATGTCATCCATATCGCGCTCTTCGATCACGGCGACCTCGCCGGACGCCCGAAAAAGCTCCGCCACCGCCTGGAGCAGACCGTCATCCACTCCTTCGGACCGGGCCACCGCCGTGGCGCCGCATCCTACCATCAGAGGCGTGTTGGGCATGGCCCGGACCACGGTCGCTCCCGGAAGAGCCTCCCGCAGAGCGGCAGAGGAGATGCCCGCCGCGATGGAGACGATACATTTCCCTGCGGCCAAAGGGGCGATGCCGGGCAGCACGTCACCAAACATCTGCGGCTTCACCCCGATGACGACCACGTCTGTGTGCAGGACCACTTCCCGATTGTCCAGGGTGGTGTGGATGCCTGTCCCGGAAAAGGGCTCCAGCTTCTCCTTGTGGCGGTTCGACAGCCAGATCTGTTCTCTGGGGATCGCCCCCGCCCGGAGGACGCCCTGTAAGATCGCCGTGTTCATATTTCCGGCTCCGATGAAGCCAAGAGAAGAGATCTCCATATATATCCACCTCAAAAATCGTCTAAGATCTGTCCTTACTATAAGACACATCTTTCCAATATGCAAGGACGGGGCGGATGGTTTTTCGAATTTTGTGCATTATGTATATATATTATGTCTACAATTTTATGTAAAACAAAGTGGATATCTTCTGTTTGCACTATATATAGCGTATACGATATGTATTCCACAATATATAGGCAGTTCTCTTGGATTTTTGTGATACGGAGCGTATTCATTTTTTCCGATGGCGTTTTTTCTTTCTGCCTCCAAACAGACCGGAGACTGCTCCGCCGCACAGACAGCCCAGCAGGAGGCCAAGCCCTCCTCCCTCCCCCAGGTCCGCCTCGAAGAGCAGCAGACCGGCAGTGAGGAACAGGAAGAAAGCGATGGCGCCTGAGGCGATCCCTATGGGGAGCGGAGCGGTCCCGTACCGGCGGACCGCCGTCGCCCCACCCAGCAAGCTCCCGAAGACGCAGCCCGCCACGGTGAGCTGATACATCCGGTCCTCCGGGACCGCCCCCATAGAGATCCCCACCGAGCACACCAGCAAAAACATGACGCACAGTACCACGGCAGTGGCCCCGCCCAGCAAGACACACGACATGATCCGTACCAGCTTGGCACCCTGCTCCTCCTCTGTCTTACGCATAAAATACCCTCCTCTCAACAGCTTATCAAAGCCTATGAGAGGAGGGTGCTTGTCATTCCTGCATTTACTTGGTAGCCTCGGTGGTCTGAGCTCCCTTGGTGGAGATAGCCCACTTGGCGAATTCGATGCGGACCCGGTCGGCGCCGGTCTCGATGACGATAGAGTCCTCTTTGACCGCACAGATAGTGCCCAGGATGCCGCCGATGGTGGTGATCTCATCCCCCACGGTCAGCTCGCTGCGCATCTTGGCCAGTTCTTTTTTCTTCTTGTTCTCCGGGCGGATCAGCAAGAAATAAAAGATCGCCACCATGACTACCAGCATGACGATGGTGCTCAGCATATTTTGATCCAAGATTTACCCCTCCAATAACGATGTCCGTTCTTTGCGGCATTGTCATCTATTATACATGAACATGCATCCATTGGCAAGTCCTTTTCAAATGCGCCGTTCCAATTTTTCGGAATAGGCCTCTCGGAACTGGGCGAAGGTCCCCTCATCCAGGGCGTGCCGGATCTCCTCCAGCAAGTGGTTATAGAACCATAGATTATGGAGCACCGCGAGCCGCATGCCCAGCATCTCTCCAGACACGAACAGATGCCGGATATATGCCCGGGAGAAGGAGCGGCAGGCCGGGCACTGGCAGCCCGGCTCGATGGGCCGGTCATCCAGCTTATACTTTTCATTTTTGATGTTGAGGGCGCCCTCCCAGGTGAAGAGCTTCGCGTGCCGGGCGTTCCGGGCAGGCATGACGCAGTCGAAAAAGTCTACGCCTCTGGCCACCGCTTCGATGATGTTGGAGGGGGTGCCCACCCCCATCAGGTAGCGCGGCTTGTCCTCTGGCATATGGGGCTCCACCGCGTCGATGATGTCATACATGACCTGGGTAGGCTCCCCCACCGCCAGCCCGCCGATGGCGTAGCCGTCGCAGTCCAGCTTGGCGATCTCCTTCATGTGCCAGACCCGAAGGTCGGCGTAGGTACCGCCCTGATTGATGCCGAAGAGGAGCTGCCCGGGGTTCACCGTGTCCGGCAGGGCGTTGAGCCGGTCATGTTCCCGCTTACACCGCTCCAGCCACCGGAGGGTCCGCTCACAGGAGGGCTTCACATATTCATATGTCGCCGGGTTCTCGACGCACTCGTCGAAGGCCATCGCGATGTCGGAACCCAGGTTGGACTGGATGCGCATGGACTCCTCGGGGCCCATGAATACCCTGCGGCCATCGATGTGCGAGGCGAAGGTGACCCCTTCCTCGGTGATCTTCCGCAGTCCGGAGAGAGAGAATACCTGGAAGCCGCCGGAATCGGTGAGGATGGGCCCATCCCAGTGCATGAACCGGTGGAGCCCTCCCATCGCCCGCACCACGTCATCTCCCGGCCGGAGATGGAGATGGTAGGTATTCGAGAGCTCGATCTGGCAGCCGATCTCTTTCAGGTCTTGGGCGGAGACCGCCCCCTTGATAGCCGCCTGAGTGCCCACGTTCATGAAGACCGGGGTCTGCACCTCTCCCCCATGGGCACAGGTGAACACGCCCCGCCGGGCCTTGCCCTCTTTGCGGATGACACGGAACAAACAAAACACTCCTTATCATTGATCATTCTTTTGTATGGCCGCCCTCACAGCTCTACCGGGCGGTCCAGGGCGAAAAACCACAGGATGCGCCGGAAGACCCGCCTGCCGGTGGCCTCCTCCAGCGCCCGGCTGTACGCCTCCAGCTGAGGGCGGTAATGCTCTACCCGCTCGGCCAGATCGGCCTCGCCGATCCGGTCTGTCTTGAAGTCCAGCACCACGATGCCCTCCAGCGTCTCGAACCAGCAGTCCACCACTCCCTGGAGGAGCACCTGGGCCTCATCTGAGGCCGCAGGGTAGTAGTCCCTTGCCGGGACCAGGATAGAGAACTTGAACTCCCGTTGGACGCTCACGCTCTCCCGCAGCTCCTGTCCCAGCGGGGAGCGGAACAGCGCCAGGATCCGTCGGGGGTCCACCGCCTCGCCCTGCTGCGGGGTGATGAGCTGCAGGTCCACCAGCCGGCGGATCTCCTGCTGGATCTCTTCCAGGGTATCGACATGGTCGAAGCGGATGGACTGCAGCACCGCATGGATGGCGGTCCCTCTTTGGGCCGGGGTCAGGCCCAGCTCCTCAGCGGCGAATCTGGGACGGAGGAAGGGACGCGTCCTCGGCTGAGGCGGGCTCCCGTCCGCCACCTCTTCATCCAGCACCCGGCCCTTGAGCTGGGTGGCGGTGAGCTTGGAGGCGATCTCCACGTCCCCTTTGTAGGGGTATGCCTGGTCCAGAGCCGCTGTCAGCGCCTCGAGCGAGACCTCCTCCCCATCCCGGCCGGGGGCTGCCTCTTCCAGCCTTTGAGCGGGAGGCGCCGGAGCTGTCTCCAGCCCAGTCCCATCCACCCATCGGATGTCCCATCCGGGACCGCAGTCCCCGGTATAGATGTCCACAGAGGCGGCCTCCGCCGCCTTGCGGAGGGATGCTCCGTCCGGCCGGGCCATGGCCGGGAGGAGCACCCATTGGGCCATGGACTGGGTCGCGAGCAGCGCCTGCGGCTCCACCGGGCAGCGGGCATCCCCCGCCAGCCGCTGGAGGTCCCGCCCTCCCTTCGTCAACGCACAGACCAGGACGAGCTTCTCCTTGGCCCGGGTCATAGCCACATAGAGCAGCCGAAGCTCCTCCGCCATCATCTCCCGCTCCAACTGGCTGGCCACCGCCCTTCGGGCCAGGGTGGAGTACTCTACCATCCGCTCCGTGTCCAGCCCCTTGGGACCTACCCCAAGTTTGGGGTGGAAGAGCATGGGCCGCTGCATATCCTCCCGGTTGAACCGCTTGGACAGCCCGCACAGAAAGACCACCGGGAACTCCAGGCCCTTGGAGCGGTGGATGCTGAGGATGCGCACAGCGTCCGCCTCCCCCGCCGCCTTCGGGGCGCGGAAACGCCCCCCATTCTCCAGGACCTGCTCCAGATAGTGCAGGAAGCTGTACAGTCCTTTGTGCCCCGCCCCCTCAAAGGCGCGGGCCTGCTCTGCCAGAGCGAGCAGATCCTCCCGCCGGGTCTCTCCGTCCCCCATGAGGCTGAAGACGCCCAGCATATCGGTCCTCTCATAGATCTCCCAGAGGAGCTGTCCGCAGCTCATGTCCGGCGCGCGCTCCCGGAGATAGGCCAGGTCCTCCAGGAAGGCCGCGACCTCCGGACGGTCGCTCTCCAGCAGGGCGTCGTAGAAGTCCCCTTCCGGTGCCAAGCCCCGGATCTCTGCCAGCAGGTCGGGCGAGAAGCCCCACACCGGAGAGCGGAGCACCGAGATGAGCGGGACATCCTGCCGCGGATTATCCACGATCTTCAAATAGGAGAGGGCCACCGACACCTCGGTGGACTCCAGGAAGCTCTCCCCCTCCTCTGCCTGCCAGGGCAGGTCCAGCTCCCCAAGCGCCTGGGCATAGTGCCGCAGGGATGAGCCGGGAGAGCGGAGCAGGATCACTATGTCCCCCGGGCGGACCGGGCGGGTCCCGCCCTCCCGGTCGGACACCGGGGCCCTCTCCTCCAGCATCTGCCGGATACGGCGGGCGGTGAAGCGGGCCTCCATCAGATCCCGCGGCGCCCGCTCCTGGCCCTCCTCTCCCGCTCGGCTCAAGTCTAGGGCATCCAGCTCCAGACGGTAGTCCGCCCCGTCCGCCCCGCCGTCCAGCCCGCCGCCGGGGTGCAGCGCTTCGTCCTCGGTGTAGTCCAGCTCTCCAAAGGTCTGGGACATGATGTTCTGGAACAGGAAGTTTACTCCTTCCAGTATCTGGGGCCTGGAGCGGAAGTTCCGGGTGAGGAGGATGCGGCGCGGCTCCCCCTCCGCCGCCTGTTCCCGCGGAAGGAACGTGCGGTAGCGCTCCAGGAAGATGGTGGGGTCGGCCAAACGGAAGCGATAGATCGACTGCTTCACGTCGCCCACCATGAAGAGGGTCCGTCCCCCGTGGGAGAGCGCGGAGAAGATGGCGTTCTGTACCTCGTTGGTGTCCTGGTACTCATCCACCATCACCTCTATGAAACGGTCCGACCACTCCTCCGCCAGCTCGGTGGGAGAGCCGTCTTCCCGGGTGAGGAGCCGGGCGGCGAAGTGCTCCAGGTCGGAGAAGTCTAGGAGGCCCTTTCGTGCCTTCTTCTCCTGATAGGCCTTGGTGAAGTCGGCCACCAGAGCGAAGAGGCCCCGGACCGCCGGCGCTACCGCCCGCATATCTGCCAAGAGCTGCTCACTGGTGCCGCCAAGGAGCTCCGTGAGCTTGTCCAGCCGTTTTTTGCAGCTGTCTCTGATCCCCTTGACGCGGCTCTGGGCGGCGGGATCCTGGCAGCCCCGGGCAGCCCCGAGCCGTGGGAAGGGCACCGCCGCCACCGCCTCCGCCGCCCGGTCCCAGGAGGACGCCATCTCTTCCCGGGCACGGCGGAGGCCCTCCAGCGTGGCGGAGAGACTGGGCGCATAGGCCTTGGAGAGGGTCTCCTCCTCCGAGGCCAGCTCCACCGCCCGGGCCATCTGTCCCGTCCAGTAGTCGATCTGGTCTCCTGCCTGTTCCAGGAGGAGCTTCCCCCACACTGTCTCTCCCACGTCCTCCACCCCCTCCAAGGCAAAGGCCCGCTGCTGCTGTTCCAGCCAGCGCCCGGGGTGGGGATGGCTCTGCACCCGCCCGTAGATGTCCAGGGCGATCTGGACGAGCCTGCTGTCGTCCCGGCGGGCGTTCACCGTATCCAGAAGGAGGGCGAAGTCCCCCTCCGGGTCGATATCCTCATAGCGCGCCTCCAGCACGTCGTCCATGGCCTGGAGCATCAGCGTCCCCGCCTCTTCCTCATCGCAGAGGCGGAGATCCGGCGGCAGGTCCAGCAGGTGGCCGCACTCCCGGAGCAGGCGGGCGCAAAATGCGTGGATGGTGGAGATCTGGGTCTGATAGACCAGCGCTGCCTGCCTGCGCAGGCGGCGGTCGGAGGGGCGCTCCCGCAGGCGGTCCCCAAGCTCCTCCAGGATGCGCCCCCGCAGCTCGGCGGCGGCGGCCTTGGTATAGGTGATGACCAGGAACCGGTCCACATCTGCTCCATCCCGCTCCACCCGGTCCAACAGCCGCTCCACCAGCACCCGGGTCTTGCCCGATCCAGCGGCGGCGGCCACCAAGAGGCAGCCCCCCCGGTCATCCACCACCGCTCTCTGTTGGTCAGTCAGCGGAAAGCCCATCTTCTCCCTCCTCCCTCATGCCGTCCCCTCGGGCGCTGTCCGCGGCCTCCACCTGCGCCCAGAAGCGCTGACTGTCCATAGCGGGCAGATATCGCCGGCGGTCCCGGCCCCGCCCCTCCTCGAAGTGGCAGGCGGCTGCGTAGTCACAGTACAGGCAGGCGTTCTTCTCCGGCCCCCGCCAGAAGGGGTCCGCATCGATGTCTCCTGCGGCGAACTCCCGGCAGATCTCGCCCAGGATATCCTCGATGTGCCGCTTGAGCCGGCCCATCCGGGCCGCAGAGACCAGGGCGTCGCCCGAGATGGCCCCTGTCTTGCTGGATACCCGCAGGGGGAGGAAGCGGAGCCCCTGGGCTCCCGGTGTCTCCATGGCATCGATGACCTCCGGGTCATCCAGTATCAGGCCGTGGCGCCGCAGCTCGCTGTCCGCGATCCGGCGCCGCTCCTCCTCTCCCATAGAGCGCCTGCCCTGGACCACCACCTCCCTAGCCGGGAGGTAGAGCACCCCCGCGGGGACCACCTCCCGGCCGTAGCGGAGCGCCCCCCGGTCCTCCAGGGTGAACAGATAGAGGAGCATCTGAAGGCCCAGTCCGTGCCAGATCTCGGTGAGGTCCAGGGTCTTCCTCCCTGTCTTGTAGTCCACCACCCGCAGGTAGAGCTTGTCCCCATGGACCCAGCCGTCCACCCGGTCCACGAGACCGGAGATGCTCAGGGTCACCCCGTCCACCGTCAGCTCCACCGGGGGCAGCTCCCCCTTGGCGCCGAAGCCCAGCTCGAAGTCGATGGGCCGGAAAGAGGAGGCAGAGAGCTCTTCCAGGACGTTCTCCACCACCTGGGTCACCGGACGGATGAGGCGCTGGAAGAGATACAGGAAGCGCTTGGACTTGTTCTCCGCCCCCCCCAGCTGCTCTTTGAGATAGCGCTCCATCAGGGCCTGGATGCCCTGCCGCAGCTTCTGGTGGTCGCAGGCTTTCCCTTCTTCGCCCTCAGTGAGATAGGGCGAGGGGTCCCGGAGCACGGTCTCCAGGATATAGTGGACGAACGTGCCGTATTCCGGGGCCAGGAACCCGGCCGGCTCCCGGGGCCGGGCCCGCAGGCCGAACTGCATGAAATAGGAGAAGTGACAGGACTTGTACTTGTCCATCCGGGAGGCGGACATGGGGACCCGGCGGCCGTAGAGCTTCTGGGCAGCTCGCCGGGAGAGGCTGCCGCGCTCCTGAGCGGCGGCAGACAGCCGGGCCAGCCGGGCCTGGTATCCCTCCCGTCCCTCCAGCGCCGTCCGCACCTGGGGATAGCGCCCGACCAGTTCCATGGCGGGCCCGGGGGCGGAGAGGCGGAACGTCCCGTCCAGGTCCTGCTCCCGCAGCAGAGGCTGGTCCGGGAAGAGCGCCAGCAGGCGCTCTACCAGAAGAGAGGGCCGGTGGGCCTCTCCCTGGCTCCCCGAGACTGCCCAGCTCACCGTGAGATGCCGTGCGGGGCGGGCACAGGCCTCATAGAGGATCGTCATCTCCCGGTCCATCCGGTCCGCCGGGGAGGGCGAGAGCTCCAGCCCATAAGAGGCCAGGAGGCTCCGCTCATCGTCGGTGAACAGCCCGGGCGGAGGGCTGACCTGAGGCACCGCTCCGTCGTCCGCCCCCAGGAAGAAGAGGGCCTGCACCCCCTGCTTCCCCGGCCGGGCGGCCTCCCCCGCCGTCACCTGGTCCAGGGATACCGGGATGGTGCCCACATCGTACTGGGAGAGGACCAGCTTGAAGAGCTGGGCGAACTCCTGGAGCTCCAGCGGCGTCTCTCCCAGGATCTGAGCGCACTGCTCCAGACCGCTGCACAGGATCTCCCAGAGCTGCCGGTACTCCTCCGCCCGCTTTCCCTCTCCGCATACCTGGAGCCGCTCTGCCCGCGCCTCCAACTGCTGAGGGAGCTGGATCTCCTCCAGGAAGCGGTAGAGGGCCATCGCCTGGCCTTTCCCGGTCTTTCGGTCGTTTTTGCGCAGGACCTCCAGGGGCCCGACCACCGCCCGGCGGAGCCGGTCCAACTTCCGGAGCTGCTCCTGATCCTCCTCCGTCAGGGGAAAGCCATACCCGCGGGGGTGCATGGACCACTCCGCTCTGGAAGTCCACTGGGAGCCCCGGAGCCGCCACTTCAGGGCATAGTTCTCCAATAGGTCGCAGTCCTCCCGGGGGATATTGGTGAGGCCCGTCTTCAAATAGCGGAACAGATCCTCGTGGGCATAGCCGCCGGCCACCACATCCAGCGCTCCGGTGACCACAGAGAATACGGGCTTCTGCAGCACATCGGTGACCTCGTCCAGGAAGAGGGGGATCTCATAGCGGCGGAAGATCTCCTCCACCAGACCGGCATACCGGTCAAAGCCGCGGGCGACCACCTGGATATCCCGGAAGCGGAGGCCCTCCTCCCGCGTCAGCCGCAGGATCTCTGAGGCGCTCCACTCCACCTCCGAGCGGGAAGTCGCCGCAGCGAACACGCGCACGCCCGGCGCGGGCCCCATATGCGGGGAGGCATCGTCGGAGAACAAGTGCTGCTCTATATACGAAAGTTCTTTTGCTTTACAGATGTGGTCGTCATGGATGTAGGAGATCTCCCACTTCTGCCCTGCGTCCTCAGCCAGGCGCTTGAGCCGTTCCACCGTCCGGCGGACGGGGAGGAAAACGGCTCCCGGATCCTCATCCAGCGGGGATGAAGTCAGAGCCACCGTCACGGATACCGCCTGCCGCATCAGATGCCGCAGAACTGAAAGCTGTTGTGGCACAAAATCTGTAAAGCCATCTATATATACATCTTTCCCCTGCGCATAGGGGGCTCTCTCCAGCCCTTCCGCCAGCCTGGTGAGCCTGTCACGCGGGTCTGCGGCTGTGCGGGCAGTGAGGGCGTCATAGGCCCCGAAGATCAGGCCCAGGTCTTTGAGCTTGTCCCCCTCCTGTCCGCCCGCCTCTTCCCCCGCCCTAGCCAGGGCCTCCGGGGAGACCTGATACTGTTTGCACTCGTCCAGGGTGGACAGGAGACCGCTGAGGAAGACGGGACGCCGGGAGGGTCGGGCAAAGACGGTGAGCGAAGCGGACACTGCTTTCACCGCGGCGTACATGAGGAGGATCCGCCCGCCGGGGTCCAGGACAGGCCCCGCCAGTCCCCCGGTCTGAGAGAGCACCCGGTTCCCCAGCCGTGTGAAAGAGAGGACCTCGGCGTACAGGGCGGACCGGTTCCCCGCTTCCTGGCACAGACGGCGCTCCATCTCGTGAGACGCCTGTTCCGGGACCAACAGCAGCTGGCGCCGCTGTGTCCCGGAGACGGCCATGCGGCGGAGGAGCTCGGTGGTCTTGCCCGCGCCGGCTCTGCCCAATAAGATCTGAAGCATGTCCCTCTCCCCTTTCTTCCTCCGCCGAGGTGCGGAGGTGCTCATCGTCCATTATACCAGACCCCGGGCGGGAGCTCGATCGCTCCCCGCGAGAAGAGCCGGCAGAGACCCGCCGGCTCTCGATCCTCCTGCCACTGTGCTGATGCGGAGCAGACCTCACAGGCTACCGGATGCCATAGGTCTCCCACAGGGAGAGCATGTTCTGGATGGTCAACTTCTCCCCCAGGAGCTCCCGGAACTGGGCGCTCTTCTGCCGGCCCTGGGCCTTCATGGCCTCCATCCGCTCTGCGATCTCTGCGTGCCGGGCGCGCAGGCGCTCATAGGCGTCTTCGAACTGCCCCAGCCGCCGGATCGCCGCCGCCTCTCCGCCCGGCGGGAGGGCATAGCTCCCCCCGGGGCCGGGCGTCGTGAGTCGTTCCATCGTACGATCGCCCCCTTTACTGTGGGTCCAGCGTGTAATTGGGCGCTTCCTTGGTGATATAGATGTGGTGGGGATGGCTCTCCCGCAGGCCAGCACTGGTGATCTGGATGAACTGGGCCTTATCGTGGAGGGCGGGGATATCCCGGCACCCCGTGTATCCCATCCCCGCCCGAAGGCCGCCCATCAACTGGTAGATGGTCTCTCCCACGGCTCCCTTGTACGGCACGCGTCCCTCCACGCCTTCGGAGACCAGCTTTTTCTCGTCCTCCTGGAAATAGCGGTCCTTGGCCCCCGTGGCCATGGCGCCCAGGGAGCCCATGCCCCGATAGACCTTGAACTGCCGGCCCTGATAGACCTCCGTGTCCCCCGGCGCCTCCTCACAGCCCGCCAGCAGAGCGCCCAACATGACCACGCTGGCCCCGGCAGCCAGAGCCTTGGTGATGTCCCCGGAGTACTTGATCCCCCCGTCGGCGATGACGGGGATGCCACGCTCCGACGCCACCCGCGCCGCCTCCCATATGGCGGTGACCTGGGGCACACCGACGCCCGCCACCACCCGGGTGGTACAGATGGAGCCGGGACCGATGCCCACCTTCACGCAGTCCGCTCCCGCCTCGATGAGGGCGCGGGCCGCTTCCGCCGTGGCCACGTTGCCGGCGATGAGCTGCGCATCGGGATAGAGGGCTTTGATCCGCTTCACACATTCGAGCACGTTCTGCGCGTGCCCGTGGGCAGAGTCCAGGACCAGCACGTCCACCCCGGCATCCACCAGCGCGGCCACTCGGTCGAGCACGTCGGAGGCTGCTCCGATGGCGGCGCCCACCAGCAGACGGCCCCTCTCGTCCCGCGCGGCGTTGGGGTAGGCCTCTGCTTTCTCGATGTCCTTGATGGTGATGAGGCCTTTGAGCCGGAACGCGTCATCCACGATGGGCAGCTTCTCCACCTTGTGGCGGCGGAGGATCTGCTTGGCCTCCTCCAGCGTGGTGCCCTCTTTGGCGGTGACCAGCCCCTCTTTCGTCATCACATCGTCGATGAGCTGGTCCATGTCCTCTTCGAACTTTATATCCCGGTTTGTGATGATGCCGATGAGCTTCCCATGGTCACAGATGGGCACGCCGGAGATCCGATATTTGGCCATGAGCGCGTCGGCTTCCGCCAGCGTATGGCCGGGGGCCAGCCAGAAGGGGTCGGTGATCACACCGTGCTCACTGCGCTTGACCATGTCCACCTGCT
>DWZK01000049.1 GCA_019117605.1 Candidatus Intestinimonas stercoravium
CGCAGCACTCGTCGCAGTAGGCCTCCAGCAGGGAGGCGGCGCAGGCCTGGCAGATCGCCGCGCCGCTCACCTCGGTGAGGGCGGCCCGGCGGGTGAGCCGGTCCACCTCGGGGCCCAGGGTGGCGGCGAAGAGGCAGGCCGCCCCGCAGCCGTCCAGGTGGCGGCGCAGGTGGGCGCTGGGGATCTCCATCCCCGCCAGGGACACCCGCTCCTCCCCCAGCGCCAGGGGGAAGCGCCGCCACAGGGCCCGGGGCCGGGCGGCGGCGGTGACGGCGGCCCCCCACCGCTCCAGGGCGGCCTCCAGGGCCCCGTCCACCTCCCCGCCGGGCCGGTGGAGGCCCAGGTACCGCCTGGCCTCGCCCCAGTCGATCTCAGCCATGGGGGCGGATCACGGCGGACAGGTTGTCCATGATCCTGGCGGCCACGTCCGGCTTGTTCATGGTGTAGATGTGGATGTGGGTGACCCCGTGGGCGATCAGGTCCAGGATCTGCTCGGTGGCGTAGGCGATGCCCGCCTGGCGCATGGCCGCCGGGTCGTCCCCGAAGCGGTCGGCGATGCCCTGGAGCCGGGGGGGCATGACGCTGCCGGAGAGCTCGCAGGAGCGGCGGATCTGCTTGACGTTGGTCACCGGCATGATCCCCGCCACGATGGGCACGTCGATCCCCCGGCTGAGGGCCCGGAACAGGAAGCGGTAGAGCACGTCGTTGTCGAAGAACATCTGGGTGGTGAGGAAGTCCAGCCCCGCGTCCACCTTCCGCTTCAGGTTGTCCAGGTCCGCAGAGAAGTGGGGGCACTCCACGTGCCCCTCGGGGTAGCAGGCCCCGCCGATGCACAGGTCCCCGCCCCCGGGCAGGCCCCGGAGGTAGGACACCAGCTCGCTGGCGTAGCGGAACTGGGCGGGGCTGGGGAAGGAGGCGTCCTGAGGCACGTCCCCCCGGAGGGCCAGGATGTTCTCCAGGCCCGCGGCCTGGAGCCGGGCGGCCTGGGCGGCCACCTCCTCCCGGGTGGAGGAGACGCAGGTCAGGTGGGCCAGGGCGGGGACGTGGTACACGTCCTGGAGGCGGCTGGCCAGCTCCAGGGTGCGCTTGGAGGTGCTGCCCCCCGCACCATAGGTGACGCTGATGAAGTCGGGCCCCAGGGCGGCGGTGTCCCGGAGGACGTCCTCCACCTTCTCCAGGGCGGCCCCGGTCTTGGGCGGGAAGAGCTCGCAGGAGACGGTGACCCTGTCCCCCGCCAGGATATCAGAAAGCTTCATACATAAGGCTCCTTTTCATTGGCTGCATCTATCCTACCACAGCCGGCGGCCCCGGCGCAATGGCGGAGCGGGCCCGCCGGGCTTGCTTTTTCCCGCCCCGGCGGGTATGATGGTGGGGATACCGACGAAAGGAGCGCCCCCATGACCAGCGAGACCTACCGCCGCATCTCCGCCCCCTTCCGGGGCCGGCCCTCCGCCCTCCGCCTCCTGCGCCTGTGCAACAAGGCCGTGCCCCTTATCTGCTATGTGCTCTACCCCGCCCTCCTCCTCTGGGCCCTCTGGGCCCGGGACCCCCGCTTCCTCCGGCTGCTGCTGGTCCCGGCGGTCTCCTTCTTCCTGCTCTCCCTCTTCCGCCGGTGGCGCAACAGCCCCCGGCCCTATGAGGTCCTGGACATCCACCCCCTTATCCCCCGAAATAAAAAGGGGGAGTCCTTCCCCAGCCGCCATGTGTTCTCCGTGTCCGTCATCGCCATGACCTGGCTGTGGGTCTGTCCCCCGGTGGGGGCGGCCCTGTGGGTCCTGGCCGCGGTCCTGGCCTGGGCCCGGGTGACAGCGGGCATCCACTTCCCGAAAGACGTGCTGGCCGGGGCCGCCGTGGGGCTCACCGCCGGGCTGCTGGGCTACTGGGCGCTTTAGCGCTCTCTCCCTCCCCCGCGCAAAAGGCCGGAGGCCGCCTGAGACAGGCGGCCTCCGGCCCTTTTGCTATGTGTGACGCCTCGCTTTTTACCGGTCCATCAGCCGCTCCAGCAGGACGGCGGCCTCGGCCCGGGTGGCGGTGCGGTCCCCGGCGTAGGTGCCGGTCACCAGCCCCAGGCCCTGGGCCAGGGCGGCGTAGCCCAGCTCCCCGGCGGGGATGGTCTCCGGGTCCGTGTAAGCGCAGGTGAAGATGCCCTCCAGCCCGGCCACCTGGCCGAAGCCGGCGGCGTCCAGCAGCATCCGGACCACCTGGGCCCGGGTGAGAGCGACCCCGTCGTCCCGCTCCTCCCGGGTAAGGGCCCCCATGCGGTAGGCGGCGGCGTACACCTGGTCCCGGAAGCCGCTGTCCTCCTCCTCCGGGTCCACCGCGCCGTAGCTGGTGCTGTAGAGCAGGCACACCAGCTCCCACTGGGTGAGGGCCTTGTCCGGCTGGAAGCGGGCGGCGTCATAGCCGATGCCGTATCCGGCCAGCCGCTCCACCGTCTCCCGGGCCCAGTGGCCCTCCAGGTCCTCGTAGGCCAGGCCGGCGGCGCCGGGGGCGCTCTCCTGCTCCACCGGCTCCCCGGTCTTGGCGTCCACCCCCAGATAGAGGCCGCTCCCCGTCCGCTCCAGGGCGTAGCCCAGGCGGAGGCGGTCGTGATACGCGTACCCCATCTGGGCCAGCTTCTCCTCCTCTGCCGTCCCGCCGTCCAGGGGGGCGGGGACGTAGAGGTAGCCCAGGGCCACGTCATAGGTGCCCATCCAGGCGTCCAGGGCGGCCTCCGCGTCCACGATGCCCTGGGGGTCGTCGAAGGTCACGTCCTCCTCATATTGGAAGGCGAGGCTGCTCACCGACCCGTTGGCGGCGTCGATGCCCACGGTGTAGGAGTGGGTGGGGAAGAAATAGCCGTTCTCCTGCCGGGCGAAGGTGAAGGTATAGAAGGGGGCGTTCCCGGTCCCGCCGTCCAGGAGGGCCGCCCGGGCCCCCTCATAGAGGGCCAGATGCTCCCAGCGGTCCCCGGCGAAGGACTGGAGGAAGGCCTCCGCCCGGGCCTGGGCCTCCTCTTCGGTGAGGGCGGGCTCCCGGTCCTCATCCCAGGGGGCGGAGGACCACAGGGAGGCCACCTCCCCCGTCCTGGCGTCCACGGTGAAGGTGCGGCCCCAGGTGCCGTCCTCCCCCGTGCGGCTGTACCGGAGGGTGCACTCCACCCGGTCCTCCTGGTCCTCCTCCCCTTCGATCAGACGGTAGGAGGCGTTGACCAGCTCGTACCGGCCCAGGCCGTAGGCATCCTCCTCCCGGAGGCGCTGGTCCAGCGCCTGGGAGGACAGGACCCCCTCCAGCTTCTGGATGCCCTCCTGCTCCGCAGGGGTCAGGGCCGCATTGCCGGCGTCCGCATCGGCGGAGGGGGCGGACTCCTCCGCCGCCTCCCCGCCGGAGGCGCCGCCGTACATCTTCTGCCGCAGCTCGGTCAGGTCCACCAGCTCCCCCGTCTCTCCGTCCACATAGAACTCGTGGACCGGGTCGGGCAGGTAGCGGAGCACCGCATGGGCGCTCTCAGCCTCGGGGAGCACATACTCCAGCCGCAGGGAGAGGGTGGTTTTCAGCTGCCCGGCGGCGGTCTCCCCGTCTGCGGCGGGCACAGAGGAGGGTATGTTCCCCAGGCAGCCGGTCTCCAGGGCGTCCCGGCTGAACCGGGTCACCGTGCAGTCAGAGCCCCGGACCGTGACCGAGAAGCGCAGGGGCGAGGGCAGGCCGCGGAGCAGGATGGTCCCCGAGAAGCGGTAGCTGTCCCCGTACAGGCTGGG
>DWZK01000050.1 GCA_019117605.1 Candidatus Intestinimonas stercoravium
TTGATGGTGACGGTGCGGCCGTCCTCAGAATACTCTGGCAGGTCTGTCGCCAGCAGAGGGTCGTACTCCCCGGTCTCGGAGTTGATCCGGTACAGGGTCTCGTAGATCTGGGCGTTCACATAGGTGGACGCGCTGTCGTTGGTGCGCAGGGGATCGAAGCCGGTGAAGGCCGCGGTCAGGGCGATGTTGAACATCCCGCCGTCGGTACTAGTACCGGCCTCTGCGCTGCCGCTCTCAGAGGGCGTGGTCGTGGTGCCGCTGCACCCGGCCAGCAGAGACACGGACAGGGCGCAGGCCGCTGTCAGGCTGAGGATCTTTCTCCAGGATCGCATCGTTCATCTCTCCTTTTTTGTGATATATATGAGCGCCGTTGTTACCGGCGGACATAGCGCATGGCTCTCCCAGGCGGCAAAGCCCGCCCAGGAGGAGCAGATCAGGCTGCATAGTCGAAATCACAGATGTAGAAGGTGCCCCCTACATCCATGGTGATGCCGGTATAGGTGTCATTATAACAGAACAGGTGAGACGCATTGTAGACAGGTTGGACATAAGCCCCGTCCATCAAGATCGCGTTGCACTCCAGCAGGGCCTCGGTGCGCGCAGCAGTATCGGCAGTGGTCTTGCTGGCCTCTATATAACTGTCCAGCAGGGCCGCATCCTCCGGCGTCAGCCGGGCGCGGCCATGTCCCTCCACCGAGTCGAAATTGGGCTCCATGAGCTCGGTGCCGTCACGGGTCACGTTCATCCAGGCGGAGACCGTGATATCGAAGCGGCCGTCCTCCTTGCTCTCAGTGGTCCAGGCGGAGTAATCGATGCTCTCGATCTTGATATCGTTGAAGCCCGCCTGGGTCAGGCTGGACTGCATGTATTCGCCGATCTTGGCATAGGCGGAGGTGGAGGGCACCAGGAAGAGGATCTCCTCGTCCGCCCAGCCGGGGTGGGCGTCCAGGATTGCCTTCGCCCCCTCGGGGTCATAGGCGATATCGTGCTCCTCCGCCTCTGGTTCGTAGCCGAACACCTTGGGGCCGAGGATGGAATGGGCCGTGTCGGCGTAGCCCTGCATCATGTACTCCACATAGCCCTCTTTGTCGATGCCCTTGGCCAGAGCGATCCGGAAGTCCTTCTCCGCCATGATGGGGTTCACATAGGAATCGGCCCGCATGGCGATGAAGTAGATCTGGGCAGAGTTGGCCGTGGCCACGGTCACACCGTCCATGGCTCCGGCGCGGTCCACCATCTCCACGCTCAGGTTCGGCATGAAGTCCGCTTCGCCGGTCTCGATACGGGCCACAGCAGTAGACTCATCCGAGATGACGGTCATGGTCACGTCCTTGATGGCGGGCAGCTCCCCCCAGTAGTCCTCGTTCCGGGTCAGCACCACATTGGAGCCGGACACGGAGCTCACGAACTCATACGGGCCGGTGCCGCAGGGCTCCACCATCAGGTCCTGGGCCTGCTGCGCCGTGGGGGACACGATCGCCGAGTTGGTGTGGGCCAGCTTGGCGGTGAACACGCCGTCCTCATAGAGCAGGTGGAACACGATGGTGTAGTCGTCCGGGCACTCCATGGACTCGATGGAGTTGGCGATGGACGCCCGGGCGGAGCCGAAGTCGGGGTCCCGGATCAGCTCGAAGGTGTACTTCACCGCCTCGGAGTTGAAGGGGGTGCCGTCGTGGAAGGTGACGCCCTCGCGCAGCTTGATGGTGGCGGTGAGGCCGTCCTCAGAATACTCTGGCAGGTCTGTCGCCAGCAGAGGCAGATACTCCCCCGTCTCGGGATCGATGCGGTAGAGGGTCTCGTAGATCTGACTGGTGACATAAGTGGAGGCATAGTCATTGGTACGCAGGGGGTCGAATCCGCTGAAGGGCGCGGTGAGGATGATGTTGAACATCTCGTCTCCGCCAGAACTGGTGCCGCCGGTGCCGCTCTCAGCGGAGGGCACTGTGGTGCCGCCGGTACATCCGGCCAGCAGGGATATGGACAGAGCGCAGGCAGCCATAAAGGTCGGGAACTTCTTTCGGGATCTCATATCCTTCATCTCCTTTTGCTAACGATCCTAATATCTCAAAAATATGCCGTCCTCATCGACCGCATATAGATCTTTGGGATACCGTCTCGCCGCCATTGGCAAGAATATGCCGGTCCGTTACCGTCCCGCCGTCCTTGACGAGGCTGTGTTCGGTCTCAGCCCTCCTTGGCTCTGACAGATCTCGATCTGCTCTATTCAGTTTTGATAGGCCAGCAGGGCCATCAGTCCTTCAGGCTGGGATCCAGGATGTCCCGGAGCTTGTCGCCCAGGATGTTGAAGCAGATGACCGTGATCATCACCGCGATGCCGGGGATGAAGATCAGGCTGGGCCGCTCCCACAGGTACTGCTTGCCGGCGGAGATCATACCGCCCCACTCCGGCATGGGGGGGGTGACGCCCATGCCCAGATAGCTCAGGGTGGAGATGGAGATGATCGAGGTCGCCATACGCATGGTGGCGATGACGATGATGACGGGCAGGCAGTTCTTCAGGATGTGGATGAAGATGATGCGGGAGTCCTTGGCGCCCAGAGAGCGGGTGGCCATGATGTAGTCCTCTTCCTTCACCTGGAGGACCTTGCCCCGGACCATGCGGGCGAAGCTGGGGATGGACCAGATACTGATGGCCAGCATGGCGTTGAAGGTGTTGACGCCCAGCATCGCGATGATGAGCATGGCCAGCAGGATGCCGGGGAAGGTGAAGAGCAGGTCCATGACCCGCATGATCGGGTTGTCCAGCTTCTTATAGTAGCCGGCCAGCAGGCCGCAGATGACGCCCACGAAGAGGCCCATGGCGGTGGAGACGAAGCCCACCATCAGGGAGATGCGGCCGCCGTAGAGGATACGGGAGAGCACATCGCGCCCGTACTCGTCGGTGCCCAGCAGGTGGCCGGGGATGTAGAGCTCCTGGGGGTCGTAGTTGGGATCGTCAGGGTCGGTGACCGCCGTCCACTGGGCCCAGAAACCGGGGTGGAGCTTGTTGGCGGGGTCCTGCTCCTCATAGCCGTAGGGCGCGATGAGAGGCGCGGCCGCCACCAGGACGATCTCCAGGATCAGGATGATGAAGCAGAGGGTAGCCAGCTTGTTCTGGAAGAGCTTTTGGAAGGCCACGCGGACGGGGTGACCATGCTTGTTGTTTTCGTCCATCGTATGTCCCTCCTCTTATTCGTAGCTGATGCGGGGATCGATGACGCAGTAGAGCAGGTCAACGATCAGGTTGATGACGATGAAGATGGTGGCGATCACCAGCACCGTGCTCTGCACGACCGGGTAGTTCCGGTTGTTGATGGCAGTGATGAGATAGGTGCCCACGCCGTTGATGACGAACACCTGCTCGGTGATGATGGCGCCGCCCAGCAGGCCGCCGAAGCTGGTGCCGAACTGGGTCACCAGAGGGATGAGGGCGTTGCGCAGGGCATGGAGGAAGATGATCGTCTTCCGCTTGAGGCCCTTGGCCTTGGCCGTTCGTATGTAGTCCGACTGGAGCACGTCCAGCATGGCGGACCGGCCGATCCGGGTGAAGCTGGCCACTGTGGAAGTGCTCAGGGCGATAGCGGGCAGGATGGCCTGTCTGAGACCTTCCGGCGTCCAGAAGAAGTGGGTCATGCCGCCGGTGGGGAGCACGCCCAGCTTGACGGCGAAGATGTACATCAGCAGGGTGCCCAGCAGGAAGTTGGGGATCGAGATGCCCACCAGGGACGTGGTGGTGAGGATGTTGTCCACGATCGTATCCTTCTTCAGGGCGGTGATGATGCCCAGGGGGATGCCCACCACCACCGCGATGATGATGGCGGCGCAGGCCAGGTTCAGGGTGTTGGGCAGGCGGACCAGGATCTCATCCAGGATAGGCTGCCGGGTGGTATAGGAAGTGCCCAGGTTCAGCGTGAGGAGGTTCCTCAGGTAATACAGGTACTGGACGATGAATGGCTGGTCCAGCCCCAGGCTGGCCCGTACCGCCGCGATATCCTCCTCCGTAGCGCTGGGGCCGGCTACCATGGCCGCCGGGTCGCCTGGTGCGATGTACAGGCTGGCGAACACGATAAAGCTCATGCCCAGCAGGAGCAGAAACATCAACAATATCCGCTTAATGACATATCTCCTCATGTGGATGACGCCTCCCGAGATCGTGGGTGTGGCTGCCTCTACGATATACGACGGGACATGACAGCCAATAAAAAATTTATTTTAAATTATACCCCTCTCCTCCTGGTTTTGCAACGCTTTGCTATCTTCGCTTGACAGTTTTCTGTCTGCGACAAAAATACAGCAAGAATGAAACTTTATTTTCGACGATTTTAACAACGCCCGCAATGTGTGCAAGTTTTCCTGCATTTTCATCGATATATCCTGTTTTTTTCTAAATACGCGCTCTTCCGTTTGGGTTTTATTTTCATAGATACTGTATTTTCTATACCTGTCCACTGTGCGAACTATCTGTCGCATCCTTTCGCCGCGCATGAAAAAGGAGGGGACAGGCTGTCCTGTCCCCTCCGATATCTGTCAACCTTTTCAACTGTTGCCCTTCTTCCATCGGACCTCTACCAGGAACATCCCCCCGGTCAGGCGGGCCGTGACCGTGTGCCCCATCCGCTCGACCAGCGCTTTGACGATGGCCAGTCCCAGTCCGGTGGACTGGCCGGTGCGCATCTTGTCGGCGGTGAAGAACCGGTCGAATACATGCTCCACGTCCTCCTCTGTGAGGCCGGGGGCGTCGTTGGCGAAGGCGGTGACCAGCTCGTCCCCCTCCTGATAGAGGAGGATGGACATGCGCTCCCTCCCGTGCTCCAGCGCATTGCGGATGAGATTGGTGAACACGCGCAACGCTCCGGCAGGGTCGGCCATCACCGGGGGCAGCCCCTCCTCCAGCTCCACCGTCATCTGGAACCCGGAGCCCTCGAAGTCGTTGTAGAACTCCGCCACCAGCTCGCTGAGCACATGGTAGAGGTCCACCCGCTCCCGGGAGAGGGGATACTCTCCCCCCTCCAGCCTGGAGAGGTCGTAGAAGCTGGCGATCAGGCTCTGAAGGCTCTTGGCCCTGCCCTGGACGATGCGCAGGTATTCCCCGCGCTCCTCCGGCGTCAGGGCGTCTCCCTCCAGCAGCTGGAGGTAGCCCAGGATGGAGGTGAGCGGTGTGCGCAGATCGTGGGAGATGTTGGATATCTGCTGCCGGATGGCCCGCTCCTGCCGGCGGTAGGCCCCCGCGTCCGCCTCCCGCAGGGCCAGGAGGCCGTTGATGGCGGTGAGGAGCTCCTCCGCCGCCCGGTGCGGGGCGGCCATGGTGACCCGGGCGCTCCTGCCCTCCCGGAGCTGCTTGGCGCAGGACCGGATATCCCGCTCCAGCGTATAGAGCCGCAGGCCCAGGACCGCGCACACCATCAGGAGCACAGCCGTCAGTATGACCATCGTGGCAGACCTCCTTCGTCAAGATCGGATCTCCCGCCGCCGGAACAGGAACAGGCCCGCCGCACTGGTGAAGACGAGCCATAGCAGGCCGGTGGCCCAGCTCACCGCCACCCCCGGCCTGGCGAAGGTGTCGCCATAGCTGATGAAGGCGCCGGTGAGCAGATAGGGCCGCACCGCGCGTGCGAAGGTGTCCAGCAGAGCTCCCACCAGGCCCAGGCCGTTGATCTCGATCGCGGCCAAGGTCAGCTCGCCGAAGGTGATATAGAGATAGAAGAGGACCGCGCCCAGGCCGGGCATCCGAAACGCAGTGCAGAGCAGGTAAGCCAGGGCCAGCGCTCCCACATACCGGGGCAGGGCGATGAGCGTCTCCCGGATCAGGTAGGCCCGGGCGAAGAGGAGGGCCTCCTCTCCCACCGGCGCTCCTCCCACCAGAGGGATGGTGGCCCCGAAGAACACGGCCGCCGTCAGGAGGAACAGCGCCAGCCCGGCGATCAGGGCGGCCCACAGCTTGCCCAGATAGATCCTGGTCCTGGGCAGGCCGAAGGCCGCCTCGTTGCGGAGCTGCCCGCCCCGGGAGGCCTCCCCGTCCGCCCAGGCGGCCAGGGGATAGACCAGGTAGACGCCCAGCAGCAGCAGGTCGGCGAAAGCCTCCATGGCCTCCGCCATGTTGGTCATCCCCCAGAGCAGCCCGGCCAGAGCGGTGAGGATCAGGAAGAGGGCCCAGCCCAGCCAGGCGATCCGCCGCCGTGACATCCGCCAGAGCTCGGCGCTGAGATAGTTGAGCACGGCCCTCCGCCCCTTTCTAGCTGATCTCTCTTTTCCGGAAGATGCACAGGCCCAGGGCCGTGGTGGCCGCATACCAGCCCGCGCCCACGCCCCAGGCCCAGGCCAGCCGGGCCCCTTCTCCGATGTGCTCGGTGAGGCCGTCCAGCGGGGTGGTGAGCAGCAGCTTCTGGACCTGCGTCAGCGCTTCCGCCAGAGCCGGGGAGGGGAGCTCCACCATCAGGGAGAGGAAGGTGAGGAGCTGGCCCAGCAGGGCGATGACGCACACGCCCACGATCGCCCCGGCGGTGCTGCCCCGGAAGCCGAAGTAGCACAGGGTGAACATGGCCTGGGCACCCAGCCACAGGGGGAGGGCGCACAGGAGGGCGAAGCCCAGCTGGGCCAGGGCCGTCCCCAGCGCCCCGTCGCCGGGCAGGAGGAGGACGCAGAGGATACTGTACCAGCCCAGGATCGCCACGCAGGCCGCCAGGGAGAGGAGGCACCCCGCCAGGAGCTTGCCCAGATAGATGCGGCTCCGGGGCAGGCCGAAGGCCACCTCGTTCTTCAGCGTATTGTGCTTGTACTGGTCGGAGAATACGATGTCCCCGCTGATGGCCGCGGCATAAAAGCCCATGGGCAGCAGGTAGAAGAGCATGGCCAGGCCTCCGGAGGAGGTCAGATGGACCACGTCCCCGTTGAGCCAGGCCCACAGGAGGACCATCACGGTCTCCAGGGCGGCGGTGATCAGGAGCGCTCCCCAGAGATAGCTCCTGTGGGCCATCTTGTAGCACTCGGCGCGCAGATAGTCAGCCATGGCGGACACCCCCGATCAGGCCGAGGAAGTAATCCTCCAGGTCGGCGTTCTTGCTCTCCACGCCACAGAGGGCGATCCCCGCCCCCACCAGGGCGGCGGTCACCGCCTGGAGCCGGTCCAGCCAGGCATAGAGCCGGATCACACCGCCGGGGAGGACCTCGTAGTCCCGGGTGCCCAGCTCCTGCTCCAGGACCAGGGCGGCCCGGCCCGCGTCATCCACCGTGAGCTGGACGCAGGCCCGGCATTTCTCCCGCAGCCGCTGGGCGGAGATCTGCTCCAGCATGTGCCCGTTGTCCAGGAAGCCGTAGTGGGTGGCCACGTTGGACAGCTCGGTCAGGATGTGGCTGGAGATGAGGATCGTGATCTCCCGCTGCCGGTTCAGATCCAGCAGCAGGTTGCGGAACTCCACGATGCCCTCCGGGTCCAGGCCGTTGATCGGCTCGTCCAGGAGGAGCAGTTCCGGCCGGTTCATCAGGGCCAGGCCCAGGCCCAGCCGCTGCTTCATGCCCAGGGAGAACTGCTTGAACTTCTTCTTCCCCGCGTCCTGGAGCCCCACCTGCTCCAGGGCCTGCCCCACGCAGGCGGCGCCGGGGATCCCCCGCTGCCGGCGGTAGTACTCCAGGTTCTCCGCGGCGGTGAGGTAGGGGTAGAAGCTGGGGATCTCCACCATGGCCCCCAGCCGGGACCGGGCGGCGGAGAGGCCCTTCTCGCTGGTCTCTCCGAAGAGCTCGATCTCTCCGGCGGTGGGCAGGGCCTGGGCGGTGAGCATCCGGATGATGGTGGTCTTGCCCGCTCCATTGCGCCCCACCAGGCCGTAGATCTGTCCCTTCTCCAGGCGCAGGTCCACGTCCTCCACCGCGGCCGCGGAGCCATACCGCTTGGTGAGCCCACGGGTCGCTAAGACTATCTCTGACATATGGCATCGACCTTTCTTTTGGGATCGTGCGCTCATGATACCAGGAAAGCAACGATCCTCCCTAAAGAAAAGGTGAAAAAAGCGTAAAGTTCATCCGCCGGCCTGCTGGCTGTTCATCTTGAAGCCGATGCCCCAGACCGTCTTGATGTACTCCCGGTCAGAGACCTTGCCCAGCTTGGAGCGCAGGTTGGAGATATGGACGTTCACCGTGTTGTCATCCCCCATGTACTCCCCGCCCCACACGCTCTCATAGAGCTGCTCCCGGGTGTAGACCTTCTTGGGGTGGGACATGAGGAGGGAGAGGATCTCGAACTCCCGGGCGGTGAGGGACACCTCCCTGCCTCCGGCGGTGACCTTCACCGCCTCCCGGTCCAGCTCCAGGTCCCCGCAGCGGAGCACCTCTCCCGCCCCGGGTCCGGAGAACTCCTTATACCGCCGGAGCTGGGCCTCCACCCGGGCCAGGACCTCGTCGTTGTCGAAGGGCTTGGGGATGAAGTCGTCCGCCCCCAGCCGCAGCACATGGACCCGGTCCTCCAGGCCCGCCTTGGCGGAGAGGACGATGATCGGCATGGTCTTCTTTTTCCGCATCTGGGCGATGAGCTCCTCCCCGGTGAGGCCGGGGAGCATCAGGTCCAGCAGCACCAGGTCGTACTCATACTGCTCCGCCCAGAGGGCGGCCTCGCTGCCGGAGAAGGCGGGGCGCACGTCGTACCCCCCGTCGGTGAGGATGCGGCAGAGGAGGCGGTTGATGTCCTGGTCGTCCTCCACCACCAGGATGTGGGCGCTGTTCATGGCGTTTCTCCCCTCTCGTCATTTGACCCGGAGCCGCTTGGCCAGATCGCCGTCCGGGTCCACATAGGCGGTCTGATAAGTGGTATACACCACCATGCCCGGCCGGGCGCCGGCGGGCTTCTTCACATACCGCACGGGGGTGTAGTCCACGGGGACCTTTTTCCCCTCCCGGCCCTGGGAGAACCAGGCGGCCAGGACGGCGGCCTCCTCCACGCTCCGGGCGTCGGGGACCTGCCCCTCCGTCCACAAGATCACATGGGAGCCGTGGATCTTCTGGGTGTGGAGCCACAGGTCCCCCTTCCCCGCCAGCTTGGTGGTGAGCTTGTCGTTCTGGGTGTTGTTCTTCCCCACCGAGATCCGCAGCCCGGCGGTGGAGCGGAACTCCATAGGCTTGGAGGCGGTCTTCATCCGGGCGGAGTCCTTGGCCGCCCTGCGGAGATAGCCGGTGTCGGTGAGCTCCTGCCGGATCTCCAGCAGGTCCCGCTCTCCCTCCGCCAGGGAGACCGCCTCCAGCACACTGTCCAGATACTCCAGCTCCCGCCGCCCCTTCTCGATCTGCTCCTGGAGCACCACCTCGGCGGTCTTGGCCTTGTTGTACTCCTTGTAGTACCTGGCGGCGTTCTGCTGGGGAGTGAGGAGGGGGTCCAGGGGCACCTCCACCTCTCTCCCCTCCGGATCGTAGTAGTCTGTCAGCCGGGCGGACCGCATACCCTTTTGGAGGGCATAGAGATTGGAGGTGATCAGATCCCCCAGCTCCCGCTTCCGCTCCCGGTCCTTGGTGGCCTCCCGCTCGATCTCCTGCTGGCCCACCCGGCGGGCCACCCGCTCCCGGAGGCGCTTCACCGCCTTCTGGAGCTCCTGCCCCCGCTGGCCCACCTTCTCGGAGGCGGCCCGGCCGGCGTAGAACTCGTCGAGCAGCTGGGAGAAGCTCTCCCGCCGCCGGGACTCGGTGCCCGGGCCGTACTGGAGGATGGGCAGGAAGGTGAAGTCCACCGCCTTCCCGTCCCGGACGAGGAGATAGGGGAGGAAGCCGTGGTCCGTCTCCACGATCCGGCGGAGCCGCTCCAGCTTCTCCTCCAGGCTCTCCCCCCGGCTCTCGCCGCCGGAGCGGAACTCCAGCTCCCGGTCCAGCAGGGGCGGGAGGCCGGGCTTGGGCTCCGGCAGGCGGTAGAACATGCCGGGCATCACCGCGCGCTGCCCGGTGGTCACATCCCCCTCCACCCGGCGGACGCAGTCCAGGATGCGCTCCTCGGCGTCCAGGAGGATCAGGTTGGCCCGGCGGCCCATGGCCTCCAGCACCAGGGTCCGGGGGACCCGGTCCCCCAGCTCGTCGATCGTCTCCATGCGGATGAGGACGATCCGCTCCAGATGGGGCTGCTCCAGGGCCAGGATGCGCCCGCCGGTGAGGTGCTTGCGCAGGAGCATGCAGAACATGGGGGGCTGGGCCGGGTTCTCCCGGACCTCCCGGGTCAGGTGGAGGCGTGGCCCGTTGGGGCTGGCGGAGAGGAGGAGCTTCACGTTCTCCCCCGCCCCCCGGACCGCCAGCAGGATCTCCTCCCGGCTGGGCTGATAGATCTTGTCGATCTTGCCGCCCACCAGGGTCTTCCGCAGTTCTTCCAGTACCGCCGTCAGGCAGACCGCGTCCAGTGCCATATCTATCGCGTCTCCTCTCTCCTCAGCCCTCGCCGTCCATCATCGCCTCGAAGAGCTCGTTGAGCCGGTCGGTCTTCCCCTGCAGATAGAGGTAGCCGAAGAGGGCCTCCAGGGCGGTGGCGGTCTGGTACTCCTCCCGGCTGGCCGCCTTGGGGATGGAGTGGGGGCTGGCGTTGCGGCCCCGGCGGAACACGTCCGCCTCCTCCTCGGTGAGCATGGGGAGGATCTTTCGGGACATGGCGGCCTGGGCGGGGGCGGCCACGAAGTGGACCGTGGCCTTGTGGAGGCCCCGGGAGGTGGCCTTGCCGTGGAGGCACAGCCAGGCCCGCACCATCAGCTCATAGACTCCGTCCCCCAGATGGGCCAGCCCCAGGCTGCTGATGGCCCGGATATCGTCGGGGGACACATGCAGATGAAAATGATCAGTCATAGTATTTTCTCCAAGCAAATATGGGATCATATGTATGTCAGTATACCGCAATCTCTTTGAAAAGACAATCACCTGTGAAAGGAGTCTTCCGTATGCCCTATCCCTTTCAGCTCCGCCCTCTTCCCTACGCCTACGACGCCCTGTGTCCCGAGATCGGGGAGAGGACCCTCTGCTTCCACCACGACAAGCACCTCCAGACCTATGTGGACAACCTGAATAAGGTCCTGTCCGGCTGCCCGGACTGCCAGGGAAAATCTCTGGAAGACCTTCTGCGCTCCCTGGAGGAGCTGCCCCAGTCCAAATCCGCCGCAGTCTGCAACAATGCCGGCGGCGTCTACAACCACTACCTCTACTTCGACTGTCTGGGGGGCCGGGACCAGCGTCCATCCGGCCGTCTGGCCCAGGTGATGGACCGTGCTTTCGGTTCTTTTGAGGACTGGAAAACCCGGATGAAAGAGGCCGCCCTGGGCCAGTTCGGCTCCGGCTACGCCTGGCTTATCGCCGATCAGGACGGGGCCGTCTCTGTGGCCCAGACGCCCAATCAGAACTGTCCCCTCTCCCAGGGCTTCTGGCCCCTGCTGTGCGTAGACGTGTGGGAGCACGCCTACTATCTGGACTATCAGAACCGGCGGGGCGATTACGTGGACGCCTGGTTCCGCCGGATCAATTGGGAGTTCGTCTCCAGCCGGTACAACAGCCGGGGTTGAGCGCGTGAAAAAGCCGCCGGGGCTTCCCGGCGGCTTTTCTGTCTATTCTTCCATCCGTTCCCAGAGGTACGAGAGAACCCGGCGGCAAGGTTTGAAGAGGAGCAGCGCCATTCCGAAATTCCCCGCACAGTGGAGGAGGTCGAAGGGGATCCCCGCCACCCAGGTGGCGGCGAACATGCGCCAGCCCCCCACAGGCAGGTAGACGAGGGCGCACAGGGCCCCGAAGGACAGGCCGTAGGCCCCGGACAAAAGGGCCCA
>DWZK01000051.1 GCA_019117605.1 Candidatus Intestinimonas stercoravium
TTGATGGTGACGGTGCGGCCGTCCTCAGAATACTCTGGCAGGTCTGTCGCCAGCAGAGGGTCGTACTCCCCGGTCTCGGAGTTGATCCGGTACAGGGTCTCGTAGATCTGGGCGTTCACATAGGTGGACGCACTGTCGTTGGTGCGCAGGGGATCGAAGCCGCTGAAAGAGGCGGTCAGAGCGATATTGAACATCTTGCCGCCCGCCTCGGGGCTCTCTCCGGCGCCAGTGGTATCAGCGGGCGTGGTGGTGCCGCTGCACCCGGCCAGCAGGGACACGGACAGGGCGCAGGCCGCGGTCAGGCTCAAAATCTTCTTCCAGTTTTTCATGTATTTGTTCCTCTTCCTTATTTCAGATACGTCTCTCTGGATATATGCGCCAAATCCTCCGCCCCGGAGCGCCGCCGGCGCTCCCGGAGCCGGGCGGGGGACTCTCCGCGCATATCAAGCGGCCGGCTGGATATCTTTCAGATAGAACATCCCGCTGGCATCCAGCTGGATATTGGTGTATGCGCTGTTGTAACAGTACAGGTTCGCCGCATTGTAGATGGGCTGGACATAGGCGTTATCCATCAACACCGCGTTGCAGGCCAAGAGGTTCTCCGTGCGCACGGCGGTATCCGCGGTGGTCTTGCTGGCCTCGATATAGCCGTCCACCAGAGCCGCGTCCTCAGGCTCCAGGCGCAGTCGCTGGTTGCCGTTGACCGAGTGGAAGTTGGGCTCCATGAGCTCGGTGCCGTCACGGGTGGCGTTGGCCCAGGCGGCCAGGGTGATGTCGAAGCGGCCGTCGGTCTTGCTCTCGGTGAGCCAAGCGGAATAGTCGATGCTCTCGATCTTGATGTTGTTGAAGCCCGCCTCGGTCAGGCTGGCCTGGAAATACTCGCCCATCTGGGAATAGACAGGGGTGGAGGGCACCAGGAAGAGGACCTCTTCGTCCGCCCAGCCGGGGTGGGCGTCCAGGATCGCCTTCGCCCCCTCGGGGTCATAGGCGATATCGTGCTCCTCCGCCTCTGGCTCATAGCCGAAGATCTTGGGCCCCAGGATCGAGTGGGCGGGAGATGCGTAGCCCTGCATCATATACTCCACATAGCCCTCTTTATCGATGCCCTTGGCCAGGGCGATCCGGAAATCCTTCTCCTGCATGATGGGATTCACCGAGGAGAGGTCCCGTATGGGCATATAGTAGATCTGAGCGGAGTTGGAGCTCCCGACGGCGATCGCATCGTTGTTCTCCACCCGGCTGAGCTGCTCCACGCTGAGGACGGGGATCAGGTCCGCCTCGCCGGTCTCCATCCGGGAGACAGCGGTGGACTCGTCGGTGATGATGGTCATGGTCACGTCCTTGATGGCGGGCAGCTCCCCCCAGTAGTCCTCGTTCCGGGTCAGCACCACATTGGAGCCGGACACGGAGCTCACGAACTTGTACGGGCCGGTGCCGCAGGGCTCCACCATCAGGTCCTGGGCCTGCTGCGCCGTGGGGGACACGATGGCGGAGTTGGGGTGGGAGAGCTTGGCGGTGAGCACACCGTCCTCATAGAGGAGGTGGAACACGACTGTATGATCATCCGGACACTCCACAGACTCGATGGAGTTGGCGATGGAGGCCCGGGCGGAGCCGAAGTCAGGGTCTTGGATCAGTTCGATGGTGTACTTGACGGCCTCGGAGTTGAAGGGGGTGCCGTCATGGAAGGTGACGCCCTCACGGAGCTTGATGGTGGCGGTGAGGCCGTCCTCGGAGTATTCGGGCAGGGACTCAGCCAGCAGGGGCATGAACTCGCCCGTCTCGGGATCGATGCGGTACAAGGTCTCATAGATCTGCACATTGACATAGGCAGACACAGAGTCGTTGGTGCGCAGGGGGTCGAAACCGGTGAAGGGCGAGGTCAGGACGACGTTGAACATCTCGCCGCCCGCCTCGGGGCTCTCTCCGGTGCCAGTGGTATCAGCGGGCGTGGTGGTGCCGCTGCACCCGGCCAGCAGGGACACGGACAGGGCGCAGGCCGCGGTCAGGCTCAAAAGCTTCTTCCAGGATCTCATTGCTTTCTCTTCCTTTTTATATCTTTAGATTTGTGTGGGTACGTCAGATATCCGCCCTCAAGGGCCGAGGAGAGGTTTGGAGCATCTCTCCCCGGCCCCCGCATGGAGCTGGGCGGAAGTTCGGTCCTCAGGTCACGCAGCGTACTGGAAGTCCTTCACATAGAAGGCGCCGCCGGCATCCAGAGTGATATTGGTGTATTCATTGCTGTAGCAGAACAGGTTGGTGGAGTTGTAGATGGGCTGGACATAGGCCTCATCCTGCAGCACCGCGTTGCAGGCCAGGAGGTTCTCCGTGCGCACAGCGGTATCCGAGGTGGTCTTGCTGGCGTCGATATAGCTGTCCACCAGGGCCCAGTCATCCTCGTCCAGGCGCACACGGCGCTGACCATTGACGGAATGGAAATTGGGCTCCATGAGCTCACTGCCGTCACGGGTCACATTGGACCAGGCGGCCAGGGTGATGTCGAAGCGCCCATCGGTCTTGCTCTCGGTGAGCCAGGCGGACCAGTCGATGGTCTCGATCTTGATGTTGTTGAAGCCCGCCTCGGTCAGGCTGGACTGGAAGTATTCGCCCATGGGCGTATAGGCGGCGGTGGAGGGCACCAGGAAGAGGATCTCCTCGTCCGCCCAGCCGGGGTGGGCGTCCAGGATCGCCTTCGCCCCCTCGGGATCATAGGCGATATCGTGCTCCTCCGCAGAGGGGTCGTAGCCGAAGATCTTGGGGCCGATGACGGAATGGGCCGTGTCGGCGTAACCCTGCATCATGTATTCCACATAGCCCTCTTTGTCGATGCCCTTGGCCAGGGCCGTGCGGAAGTCCTTCTCCGCCATGACAGGGTTCACATAGGACTGAGAGCGCATGGCCAGGTAGTAGATCTGGGCGCCCGTAGAAGTATCCACAGTCACCGCGCTGTTGTTCTCCATCCGGGTGA
>DWZK01000052.1 GCA_019117605.1 Candidatus Intestinimonas stercoravium
CTTTCAAAATGAATTTACATATTGTTAAAAAGGGTGAGTCCTATAAGGACTCACCCTTGGTCCGAGTGACTGGATTCGAACCAGCGGCCTCTTGAACCCCATTCAAGCGCGATACCAAACTTCGCCACACCCGGATGTTATGGATTTTTCTGTCTCAAACAGCTTATATAGCTTAACACACTTTTCCCGATTTGGCAAGGGGTCTGACGAAAATTTTTCAAATTTTTTCTGGGCCGCGCCCCAGCCGGGGAGGAGCGCCTCCCCGGCCTGTGGGCCCGTCTCAGTCCCCTTGTCCGCCGTACCGGGCCAGGAGGCGGATCGTCTCCTCCACGAAGGCCGCCCGGTCCACTCCGGTGACCCAGTGGCAGTTGGGGGTCCGCTTGGCGTCGCTGTAGGCGTCGATCACCGTCCGTCCCCGGGTGAGGCGGCCCTTGCACTCCACGCCCGCCCAGCAGTGGACCTGGGTGAAGAGGTCGGGCCGCAGGGCGTAGAGCAGGGCGCAGGGGTCGTGCATGGGGGAGCCCTCCACCCCGTAGCGCCGGTGGATATCCACTCCGCTCTCGATCACCGCGGCGGCGAACTCGGCCTGGGGCGTGCCCAGGGCCTCCAGCCGCCGGATATCTTCCCGGGTGAAGTAGGCCTTGTGGGTCACGTCCAGGCCGCACATGGCGATCCGCACGCCGGAGCGGAGCACCAGCTCCGCCGCCTCCGGGTCGGCCAGGATATTGAACTCCGCCGCCGGGGTGTCGTTCCCGAAGTCGGAGGCCCCGCCCATGGCCACCACCCCCGCCAGCCGTCCCGCCAGAGAGGGATCCTTAGCCAGTGCGATGCCCAGATCGGTCATGGGCCCGGTGACCACCAGGACCAGCTCACCGGGATATCTTTTGGACGCCTGGAGGATGGCGTCCCAGGCAGTCCCCTGGGACAGGGGGAAGGCGGGCTCCGGCACGGGGAGGCCCAGCAGGCCGTCCGCCCCGTGGACCGCGTCCGCCGTCACCTGGGGGCCGAACATGGGCCGGGAGGCCCCCGCGTAGACGGGGACCTGCCGCCCCGCCAGGGCCAGCACCCGCCGGGCGTTCCGGCTGGTGTGCTCCAGCCCCACGTTGCCCGCCGCGGCGGTCACCGCCAGCAGCTCGATCTCGGGCGCGGCGGCGGCCAGCAGGATGGCCACCGCGTCGTCGATCCCCGGGTCGCAGTCCAGGATCATAGGGATACGTCTCTCCATCACTTCATCCCTCCATAGGAGCGGGCGCTCTCCGCCAGCAGGCGGACGAAGCCCTCCCGGTCCAGGTCCAGGATCACCCGGGCGTTGGGGGCCCGGCCGGTCAGGTGGTAGGGGTCCCCGATCGTGGCCCCCCGGCAGTAGTCGCCCCCCGTCTCCACTTCCACATACATCTCCTCCATCCGGAAGAGCTCGGGGGCGATGAGGGCGGCCACCGCCACCGGGTCGTGGACCGGGGCGCCGGGATAGCCGATGTCCCGGTGGAACTGGTAGAAGAACTCCAGCCACTGGGCCACCACCAGGGCCACCGGCGTGCCGATGGCCCGGAACGTCTCGAAGTCCTCGGGGCAGATCAGCGCCTTCTCAGTGACATCCAGCCCCGCCATGGTGATGGGCAGGCCGGAGCGGAACACCAGGTCCGCCGCCTCCGGGTCCACCAGGATGTTGAACTCCGCCGCCGGGGTCCAGTTCCCATGGGTCACCCCGCCCCCCATGAGGGAGATCCCGCCGATCTTCTCCTTCAGCTCCGGGTGAGAGAGGAGGAGGGCCGCCACATTGGTGAGGGGCCCGGTGGAGACGATGGTCACGGGCTCCCCGCTCTCCCGGAGCACCCGGGCCATGAGCTCGCAGGCCTCCAGCTCCACCGGCTCTCCCTCCGGCTCGGGCAAGGCGGGCCCGTCCAGCCCCGACTCCCCGTGGACGCTTGGGGCGGCCATCACCGGGGCCACCAGAGGGCCCGGCCGGCCCTTGGCCAGGGGCGCCCGGATCCCCAGCAGCGCCATGACCCGGCCCGCGTTGTAGGTGGTCTTCTCGATGGTCTGGTTGCCGCAGACCGAGGTGACGCCCCGGATGTCCAGCAGGGGCGAGGCCTGGGCCAGCATCCACGCGATGGCGTCATCGTGGCCCGGGTCTCCGTCCAGCAGGATGGGGCGGGGATGTGTGTCAGAAAGCACGGGCGTTCCTCCTCTTCGTCCTTTTGCGCCGCTCGGGCGGTCGTTTCAAGCCAGTATACCACATCTCGCCCCCGCTGGAAAGGGCCCGCAGGGGCTGGACATAAAAAACCTGCCGGGAACATCCGATAAGGACGTTCCCGGCAGGCGCTCATCCAGCGGTCAGTTCCCGGAGGGCAGGTCCAGGGCCCCCGCCACGGCGCAGGTCTCCCCATCGCAGAAGAGGACGGCGCTCTCTCCGCCGGAGAGGGGCACCGTGACCTTCCACAGGTCCTCGGGGATCTCCCCCAGCCACTGCCCGGCGGACCGCTCCGCCGGGGTGGGGCGGGCGAAGGAGATCTCTCCCTCCCCTGCGGGCGCCAGGTCCTGCTCAGACAGCCACTCCAGGGCGCTCTGCTCCATGGCTGCCCGGGCCTCTTCTCCAGGCGCGGCATCCGGCTCCGCTCCCGGAGCATCCGCTCCGCCCGCCGTCTGGGAGGAGACGCTCCCCTCTTCCGCTGTCTCCGCGTCCAGGACGGCATCCACACCGGCATCTGCCTGGGGGACATCTTCCTCCTCTGGCGCGGGAGCCTGGACGCTCTCCCCTGCGGCGGCCTCCCCCTGGGCCGCCTGCATACGGACGCTCTCGTCTACCGCCGCCGCCTCCGGCGCGGCCTGATAGAGGGCCGGCGCCTGGACGGACGTTGGCTCCCCTCCCCCGGCTCCGGCGGTCTGGGCCGGGGGCGCATCTGCCGCCGGCTGTGTGCTGGGCCCATCCTCCTTTTCTCCCTCCGGGGGGACTGCGGAGGTCTGGGCCCCGGCCGCCCCGTCTTCCTTTGGGACGGCCTCCTCTTCTCCGCTCTCCGGCAGGCTGTCCCCGCCGGAGCCCTGTATCGCCGGGCTGGGGGCCACGCTGTCATCCGTTGGGGCCATCTTGGCGCTGCTCTCCGCCTCATCTTCGGGGAGAGAGGCCGTCTCGACACTGGCCACCTGGGGCGCCGCGCCGCCGGAGGAGCCCCCTCCCCCTATGGAGGGCAGCAGTCCGGCCCCGGCTATGATGACGGCGAACACCGCCGCCAGGGAGCCCCACCGCTGCCAGGTGCGCCACACCTTTTTGGAGGGGGCGGCGGGCCGCCGCGGCTCCTGCTCCACCGCCGCCACGATCCGCCGGTGGAGGTCCGCAGGGGGCTCCTCCTCCAGCTCCGGCATGGCCCGGTGGAGGGCCTCCAGCTCCTGGGCCAGGGACCTGCACGGGGGGCAGTGCTCCAGATGTTCCTCCAGTTCCCCGGCCTCCTCCGGGAGCAGCGCCCCGTCCAGCCTCAGGCTGATGAGCTCCAACGCCCGATCGCAGTCACACACAGCAGGTCACCTCCCTTTCCGCCCTCCAGGATGGAGGGATCTTCGTCTCTCTTACGTCTTTGACGGGGCTTTGCCGAAAAAGTTCCCCTCTTCCACCAAAACTTTTCGGAGGGCGCCCCGGGCCCGGGCGATACGGGACTTCACCGTCCCCTCCTCCACCCCCAGGAGCTGGGCGATCTCCCGGTAGCTCAGGCCGCTGAGCTCCCGCAGCACCAGCACCTGCCGGTGCTCCTCAGAGAGCCGGGCCAGTCCGTCCCGGATCGCCTGCCGCTGCTCCAGCCGCTCCAGCTCCCCCTCAGGGGCATAGCGCTGGTCCGGGATCTCCAGCTCCACCGCCTCCTCCTGGTCCAGGGAGACCACGGTGAGGGACAGGCTCTTCCGCCGCTTCTCCCTGCGGAGGAAGTCCAGGCACACGTTGGACGCCAGCCGGTAGAGCCAGGTGGAGAAGGCGCTCTCCGCCTGGAAGCCGGGCAGGCCCCGCCAGGCGTTGAGGAAGGTCTCCTGGGTGAGCTCAGCCGCGTCCTCCTGGTCGCCTACCATCCGCCGGCACAGGTTGTATATCCGCTTCTCATTGTCGGTCACCAGCTGCTCGAAGGCCAGCTGATCGCCGTCCTTGGCCCGCCGGACCAGCTCCTGCTCCGTCAAGGCCGCTCCACCTCCCCTCGAAACGGGCTCCCTCGCCCGTCAGCTCAGGTCCCGTTTGATCCCCTCTGTGATCTTCCGCAGCTCCTCCATGGTGCTCACATGGCAGATCTGCTCCTTCCAGTAGCCCGCATAGGGCACCCCCTTGAGGTACCAGCAGTACTGCTTCCGCGCCTCCAGGCAGGCGATCTTCTCCCCCTTGTGGGCGGCGTTGATCTCGAACTGCCGCATGGCGGTGTCGCACCGCTCCGCCAGGGGGGGCAGGGGCGGGATCTCCCGGCCCTCCAGCGCCGCCTGGGCCCGCTGGAACAGCCAGGGGTCGCCGAAGGCCCCCCGGCCGATCATCAGGGCGTCCGCCCCCGTGCGCTGGAGGATCCGCACCGCGTCCCGGGGCTGGAACACGTCTCCATTGGCCAGTACCGGCACCGAGAGGGCCTCCTTCACCTGGCGGATATAGTCCCAGTTGGCGGTGCCCGCGTACTGCTGCTGCCGGGTCCGGCCGTGGACGGCCACGGCGGCGGCCCCCGCCTCCTCCATGGCCCGGGCGAACTCCACGCAGTTGATCGAGCCCTTGTCCCAGCCCAGCCGGATCTTCACCGTCACCGGCCGGCCGGCCGCCCCGCGGACGGCGGCCTCCACCACCTTCACCGCCAGGTCGGGGGTCCGCATGAGCCCCGAGCCGTCCCCGGAGTTGGCCACCTTGGGCACCGGACAGCCCATGTTGATGTCGATGATGTCCGCCCCCGAGACCTCTCCCGCGATGGCCGCCGCCTCCTCGATGCACGTTGGGTCGGAGCCGAAGATCTGGGCGGCGGCGGGCTGTTCTCCCTCCCCCAGCTTCAGCAGGGGGAGGGACTTCTTGTCCTGGTAGCACAGGGCCTTGGCGCTGACCATCTCAGTGACGGTGTACCCCGCCCCCAGCTCCCGGCAGATGGTGCGGAAGCCCAGGTCGGTGACCCCCGCCATGGGGGCCAGGGCCAGCTTGGTGTCCACGTGGACGCTTCCTATCTTCACGGTATTCCTCCGTTTTCTGCGATCTTCTCCCGGTATCATACCACAAAGCCCCCCTTCCGGCAAGTGAAGGTGGGGAAAACCCTTGCCGCCCCGCCGGGTTCCGACGGCTTATTTCCATAAAATGGAATATACTGCTTGCACAGAGCGCATATCTGGACACATAGGAGGAGTGAGCCATGGCGGCGAAAACAGCGTGGAAGGTAAAGGCGGCCCGGATCCAGGAGGAGATGGCGCGGACGGGGAAGCTGGTGCTCCGGGCTCCCGCCCTAGTGCGGACGGCGGAGCACTGCATCCGCTTCCTCTTGGGGGCCGTGCTCTCGGGGGCGGAGATCTTTGGGGGATACGCTCCCTTCGGGGTGGCCATGGTGGGGGCCTCCGGCTCGGGGCTGGACGGCTTTTTCGCCCTCCTGGGGGCCTGTTTCGGCTACCTGAGCTTCCGGGGGCTGGCAGAGGGCCTGCGCTATGTGGCCGCGTCCCTCCTCACCTTCTCGGTGTCCTTCGCCTTTTTCGACATCCGGCTCTACCGGCGGGCCTGGTTCATGCCGGCGGCGGCGGCCCTCCTCAGCGGGGCCACCGGCTTCGTCTACCTGGATGAGGGGGGCTGGGAGCCCTCTACCGTCATCTTTTTCCTCACCGAGCTGCTCCTCACCGGGGCGGGGGCCTACTTCTACCGGCTGGCCTTCACCCCCTGGACCTCCCCCAGGGAGGACGGGGAGCTCACCGCCCGGCAGCTCACCAGCCTGCTCATCCTGGGGGGCACCGTCCTCATCTCCCTGTGCCGCATCACCCTCCTGGGGGATGCGGTCTCCACCGGGCGGGTGCTGGCGGCCCTGGCGGTGATGGTGCTCGCCTCCCAGGGCGGACTGGGGGTGGGGGCCGCCGCCGGAGTGGCCGCCGGCCTGTGCGTGGACCTGGCCGCCGGCGGGGGCGCCTCCTTCTTCTGCACCGCGGCCTACGGCTTTTCCGGTCTGCTCACCGGGGTCTTTCGGGGCCAGAGCAAGACCGCCTGCGCCGTGACCTACGATCTGGCCAACGCCGTGGCGGTGCTGTGGGCGTGGAACGGCGGCCTGCAGATCTCCCTGCTCTATGAGGTCTTCGCCGCCTCGGTGCTCTTCCTCCTCCTCCCCGACCGGCTGCTGCGGAAGGTGTCCGCCCGGCTGGGCCGGGAGGGGCGGACTGCCACCTCCGACCGGGCCTCCGCCTATGTGCGGGAGCGGCTCCGTGAGACGGCGGGGGCCTTCCGGGAGCTCTACGACGCCATGAAAGGGGCCTTCCGGCGGCCCGTGCCCAACGACGGGGACCTGACCGCCATCTTCGACCGGGCGGCGGACAAGGTCTGCCGCCGCTGCGCCCTCCGGGACGCCTGCTGGCAGCGGGAGTATACCACCACCTTCAACGCCCTCAACGACGCCCTGCCCGCCATGGCGGAGCGGGGCAAGGGGGAGGCGGACGACTTCCCCCGCCACTTCACCAGCCACTGCCTCCACTTCCCCCAGTTCCTGGCCGCCGCCAACGAGGAGCTCACCGCCGTGCTCTACCGGCGGCAGTACCGCAGCCGGCTCTACGAGGACCGCGCGGCGGTGTGCCGGCAGTACGGGGCCCTCTCCGCCCTGCTGGAGGGGGCCGCGGCGGAGCTCTCCGCCGAGCTGACCCCCGACCCGCTCCGGGAGCGCCGCCTCCGCCAGCACCTCACCGCCCTGGGGCTGGAGGGGGACGTCTGGATCTACTACGACGAGGCGGGCCATCTGCGGGCGGAGGTGGAGGGCCCCGACCTCTCCCCTCTCCGGGAGGAGAAGGAGCGGGCGGCCCTCTCCGCCCTGCTGGGCCTCCCCCTCCGCGCTCCGGAGGAGGGGGAGGCGGTGGAGAGGGGGGCCGGCAGGGACCATCTGGTCTTCACCCAGGCGGAGCCCCTCCAGGCGGTGATGGGGGTGGCCGCCCGCCGGAAGGACGGCGAGACGGTGAGCGGCGACGCCGGCGCCTTCTTCCGCACCTCCTCCGGGCTGCTCTATGTGCTCCTCTGCGACGGCATGGGCAGCGGGCCGGAGGCCAGCCGGGAGAGCCGCCTGGCGGTCCGGCTGCTGGAGCGGTTCCTCAAGGCGGGGGTGGACCCGGAGTGGGCCCTCAAGACCCTCAACTCCGCTCTGGCCCTCCGCAACGAGGAGGAGGGGGGCTTCACCACTGTGGACCTGCTGCGGGTGGATCTCTTCACCGGGGAGGCCGCCCTCTACAAGTTCGGCGCGGCCCCCACCTATCTCCGCCGGGGCAGCTCGGTGAGCCGGGTGACCGGCTCCGCCCTCCCGGCGGGACTGGCCGCCGGAGACCGGGTGGTCCCCGATGTGAGCCGCCTCCACCTGGAGCCGGGCGATCTGGTGGTGCTGGTGAGCGACGGCGTGGCCGACCGGCGGGACGATCAGTGGCTCCGCGCCGCCCTGGCGGACTTCTCCGGGGGCAGCCCGAAGGACCTGGCCCGGGAGCTGGTCTCCCGGGAGGGCCCCTCCGCCGGCGGAGATGACCGCACCGCCCTGGTCATGCGGCTGGACCGCCGTGCCGGAGACGGCTCTGCCGGCCAGGATGGGACATGAGACAGAGGAGGAGGGCCGCGCCGGGCGCGGCCCTCCTTCAGTCTGTCGAAGAAGTGGTACAACGCTGGAGAAGCAGCGGGGGGATAGTGTGAAAGGAGGTCTGGACTGCCGGGGGCAGCCCAGATGCCTTCGGGCGAAGCCACCTTAGACCAGGTGAGCCCCCACTTTCGCGTACAGTCAAGAACATTTTGACGCAAGTCAAAATGTCAGACAGCGTGTCGAAGAAGTCAAAGGACTTCTTCGACACGCT
>DWZK01000053.1 GCA_019117605.1 Candidatus Intestinimonas stercoravium
GGCTACGGGGACTTCTCCATCCGCTTCCAGCGCCCCCTGCTGGACGCCCTGGAGGCCCCCAAGCGGATCGGCCTGGCCGCCACGGAGGCCATGATGCTCACCCCCACCAAGTCGGTCACCGCCGTGGTGGGCCTCTCGCCGGAGCCGGACTGCCGGCCCGGGGGCTGCGCCGCCTGCGGCAAGGCGGACTGCGCCTACCGGAGGCCATGAGAAAGGAGCCCTGATATGATCCAGGACAGCTACGACCCCGCCCGGGAGGCGGTGCTGGAGCCCTCCCACGCCGCCGCCCCCCTGCCCGGCTTCCCGGAGACGGCGGTGCTCACCTTCCAGCCCTCCCTGGCCGCCTGGGCCGCCGGGCAGCCGGGGGCGGAGACGCTCTGCCGCATCCCCGTGTTCTTCCAGATCCCCGTCCTCCGCCTGCCCTGGAAGGGGCGGGACCTGGCCCTCTACCAGACCCTGATGGGGGGCGCGGTGTCGGTGGCCATGGCGGAGGAGGTCATCGCCCGGGGGGCCCGGCGGCTGGTGCTCTTCGGGTCCTGCGGGGCCCTCGCCGGGGACCTGCCCCCCGGGGGCCTCATCGTCCCCACCCAGGCCTGCCGGGACGAGGGGACCAGCTACCACTACCTGCCCCCGGCGGACTATGTGGACCTGCCCGCCGCCCCCCGGGTCTGCCGGGTGCTGGAGGACCTGGGCCTCCCCCACCGGGCGGGCCGGGTGTGGACCACCGACGCCCTCTACCGGGAGACCCGCCGGAACGTGGACCGCCGGCGGGGGGAGGGGTGCCTGGGGGTGGACATGGAGTGCGCCTCCCTGGCCGCCCTGTGCGCCGCCCGGGGGGCGGAGCTCCTGGCCTTCCTCTACACCGAGGACAGCCTGGGCGGGGAGAGCTGGGACCCCGGCCTGCTGGGGAAGCTCCCCCAGGACGCCAAGGAGGCCTACCTCCGGATCGCCCTGGAGGTGGCCCTTCGGGCGTGAGACGCCGGCCCCTCCCCCCGCCGGGGAGGGGCCGGCCTGTTTTGGGGGCCGGGGCCCCGCCGCCCGCCTTTCGGCCCGCCCCCGGGGGCCACGCCGGCCTTGTATTTCCCCGGAAAAACTGATAGAATAGACGGAAACCCGATCGTATATGGAGGAAATGACTTGAACCAGACCACCACACGGATCTCCCCGGAGGAGATCGACCGGCAGAGGGGCTTCTGCGCCCAGATCAAGGCCGTGAACGCCGCCCTGCCCACGCCGCCGCTGGCCCTGGTGGACACCTACGGCTGCCAGCAGAACGAGGCGGACTCCGAGCGCCTGCGGGGCTACCTCTCCGAGATGGGGTACGCCTTCACCCAGAGCGAGGCGGAGGCGGACGTGATCGTCCTGAACACCTGCGCCATCCGGGAGCACGCCGAGCAGCGGGTGTTCGGCAACCTGGGCGCCCTGGTCCACACCAAGCGGCGGAAGCCGGACCAGATCGTCTGCGTGTGCGGCTGCATGGCCCAGGAGAAGCATGTGGCGGACAAGATCCGCCAGTCCTTCCGCCACGTGGACCTGGTATTCGGCACCCACGCCCTCTGGCGCTTCCCGGAGCTCCTCTGGCGGATCCTCAGCCGCCGGGGCCGGGTGTTCGACATCCCGGACGAGGCCGGCTCCATCGCCGAGGGCATCCCGGTCCGCCGGGAGGGGAAGGTGAAGGCCTGGGTGTCCATCATGTACGGCTGCAACAACTTCTGCTCCTACTGCATCGTCCCCTATGTCCGGGGCCGGGAGCGCTCCCGGCGGCCGGAGGACATCCTCGCCGAGGTGCGGGAGCTGGCAGAGGCGGGGTACAAGGACATCACCCTTCTGGGCCAGAACGTCAACTCCTACGGCAGGGACCTGGGCCTGCCCGGGGTGGACTTCGCCTGGCTGCTGGAGCAGGTGGACGCGGTGCCCGGGGACTTCCTCATCCGCTTCATGACCAGCCACCCCAAGGACGCCTCCGAGCGGCTCTTCGATGTGATGGCCAGGTGCGAGAAGGTGGCCCCCCACCTGCACCTGCCCTTCCAGGCGGGGAACGACCGGGTGCTCCAGGCCATGAACCGCCGGTACACCCGGGAGCACTACCTGGGCCTGGTCCGGGCCCTGCGGCAGCGGATCCCCGATATCGTCCTCACCAGCGACGTGATCGTTGGCTTCCCCGGCGAGACCACCGGGGAGTTCGAGGACACCCTGCGGGTGCTGGAGGAGGTGCGCTTCGACGCCCTCTTCACCTTCATCTACTCCCCCCGGGAGGGAACTCCGGCCGCCAGGATGCCCGACCCCATGTCCAAGGAGGAGAAGGCCGCCAACTTCCAGCGGCTGGTGGACCTGCAGAACGCCATCTCGGCGGAGAAGCAGGCCGCCTATGTGGGCAGGACCCTGCGCTGCCTGGTGGACGTCCTCAGCGACGACCCCCGGCATGACCTGAACGCCCGCACCCCCGGGGGACGGCTGGTCCACTTCTCCGGGGACAAGGCCCTGCTGGGCCAATTCGTGGACCTGAAGATCACCGGCTCCTCCACCTGGGCCCTCTTCGGAGAGCTGGCGGAGGGTTAGAACGACCACAGGAAGGAGCGCGCCGCCGTGAAGATCGCCGTACTGCTGGAAAACACCGCCTGCCCGGAGGGGATCAAGGCCGCCCACGGGCTGAGCCTGTATCTGGAGACCCCCGGCCACAAGCTCCTCTTCGACATGGGGCCCAATGCCGCCTTTGCAGAGAACGCCCAGGCCATGGGGGTGGACCTGGAGAGGGTGGACATCGCCTTCCTGTCCCACGGCCACTACGACCACGCCGGGGGGCTGGACCTCTTCTGCCGCCGGAACAGCGCCGCCGGGATATATGTGCAGGCCGCCGCCCTGGCCCCCTGCTGGTCGGCGGGGAAGGGGGAGCCCCGGTACATCGGGGTGCCCCGCTCGGGCCTGGCCCACCGGGACCGCTTCATCCTCTGCCGGGGGGACCGGCGGATCGACGGGGAGCTCTTCCTCTTCTCCAGCGTCACCGGCGAGGCCTTCCCCACCGCCGCCAACCGGACCCTGCTCATGGAGGGGCCGGAGGGCCTGGTCCCCGACACCTTCGCCCACGAGCAGGATCTGCTGGTGACGGCGGAGGGGAAGGCGGTGCTGATCGCGGGGTGCGCCCACCGGGGGATCGTGAACATCCTCCGCCGCTGCGAGGAGCTGCTGGGCCGGAGCCCGGACTACCTCTTCGCCGGCTTCCACCTCCACGACCCGGCCACCGGCAGGCCGGAGCCCGAGGCGCTGCTGCGGGCGGTGGCGGAGGAGCTCGCCGCCCGGCCCACCCGGTACTTCACCGGCCACTGCACCGGGGAGGCGGCTTACGGCGTGCTCAAGGAGCGGCTGGGGGACCAGCTCTCCCATATGGGGGGCGGCATGACCTTCGCCCTGTAGCGCGCGGCCGGACCATCCCCAAGAAAGAGATATAGAGGTGAGACCATGGCGGAAGCCACGCCCATGATGCGGCAATACCTCCAGATGAAGGCGGAGCACCCGGACTGCATCCTGATGTTCCGGCTGGGGGACTTTTACGAGATGTTCAACGACGACGCCAAGCTGGTGTCGAAGGAGCTGGACCTGACCCTGACCACCCGGGACCGGAGCAAGCCCGCCGAGGAGCGCACCCCCATGTGCGGGGTGCCCTACCACTCGGTGGAGGCGTACATCGCCCGGCTGATCGCCAAGGGGTACAAGGTGGCGATCTGCGAGCAGATGGAGGACCCCGCCACCGCCAAGGGGCTGGTGGACCGGGACATCATCCGCATCGTCACCCCCGGCACGGTGATCGACTCGTCCATGCTGGAGGAGGGGCGGAACAACTTCATCGCCGCCGTCTGCCTCACCGGGGAGGGGGCGGGGCTGTGCTTCTGCGACATCTCCACCGGCGAGGCCTCGGGCGCCGCCTTCCACGGCAAGGACTGGATGGAGCACCTGCTCAACGAGCTGGGCCGCTTCACCCCCCGGGAGGCGGTGCTCTCCCCGGCGGCGTGGGATGACCCGGAGCTGCGGACCTTCCTCCGGGAGCGGATGGACTGCCGCTGTGAAGAGCGGCCGGAGGAGGCCTTCGCCCCCCAGGCCGCCTGGGACCTGGCCCGGAGGCAGTTCCGCACCGGGCTGGAGGGCCTGCCCCAGGAGGCGGAGGCCGCCGTCCTGGCCGCCGGCGGGCTCCTCTCCTATCTCTACGAGACCCAAAAGACCGACCTCTCCCACATCTCCGCCTTCCACTACTACACCAGCGGGGAGTTCATGGAGCTGGACCTCACCGCCCGGCGGAACCTGGAGCTCACCGAGACCCTGCGGGGCAAGGAGAAGAAGGGCTCCCTCCTCTGGGTGCTGGACAAGACCCGGACCCCCATGGGCGGGCGGCTGATCCGCTCCTGGCTGGAGCGGCCCCTCCTCTCCCCGGTGCAGATCAACAAGCGGCTGGACGCGGTGGAGGAGCTGGTGAAGGACCCCATCGCCCGGGAGGAGCTCTCCGCCTGCCTCCGGGAGGTCACCGACCTGGAGCGGCTGATCGGCCGGATCGTCTACGGCACCGCCGGGGCCCGGGACCTGGTGGCCCTGGCCGCGGGCCTCACCCGGCTGCCCCGGCTCCGGGAGCTCCTCGCCCCCTTCCGCTCCTCTCTGCTCACCGTGCTCCGGGACTCCATGGACGAGCTGCCCGACCTCCGGGACCTGATCGGACGGGCCCTGGTGGAGGAGCCCCCCTTCTCCGTCCGGGAGGGGGGCTTCATCCGGGACGGCTACCACAAGGACGTGGACTACCTCCGGGACGTGATGGCCAACGGCAAGTCCATGGTGGCCGCCATCGAGCAGCGGGAGCGGGAAAAGACGGGCATCAAGAGCCTGAAGGTGGGCTACAACAAGGTATTCGGCTACTATATCGAGGTGTCCAAGTCCAACTACGACCTGGTGCCCGACACCTATATCCGCAAGCAGACCCTGGTCAACTGCGAGCGGTTCATCACCCAGGAGCTCAAGGACATGGAGCACACGATCCTCTCCGCCCAGGACAAGATCGTGGCCCTGGAGTACGAGCTCTTCTGCCAGCTGCGGGAGACCGCCGCGGCCCAGGTGGGCCGGATCCAGCAGACCGCCGCCGCCGTGGCCCAGGCGGATGTGCTGGTGTCCTTCGCCGCCGTGGCCGCGGAGAACGGCTACTGCAAGCCGGTGGTGGACCTGTCGGACAAGCTGGACATCACCGAGGGCCGCCACCCGGTGGTGGAGAAGATGCTCAAGGGGAGCCTCTTCGTGCCCAACGACGTGCACATGGACGGGGGAGAGGACCTGGTGTACATCATCACCGGCCCCAATATGGCGGGCAAGTCCACCTATATGCGGCAGACCGCCCTCACCGTGCTCATGGCCCAGATGGGCTCCTTCGTCCCCGCCAAGAGCGCCCGCATCGGCGTGGTGGACCGGGTGTTCACCCGGGTGGGGGCCTCCGACGACCTGTCCGCCGGGCAGTCCACCTTCATGGTGGAGATGACCGAGGTGGCCGAGCTGCTGAAGAACGCCACCTCCAAGAGCCTCCTCATCCTGGACGAGATCGGGCGGGGCACCAGCACCTACGACGGCATGTCCATCGCCCGGGCGGTGCTGGAGCACTGCGCCCAGCGCCTCCGGTGCAAGACCCTCTTCGCCACCCACTACCACGAGCTCACCTGCCTGGAGGGGGAGATCCCCGGGGTGAGGAACTACAACGCCGCGGCCAAGAAGCGGAAGGACGGGGTGATCTTCCTGCGGAAGATCGTCCGGGGCCCCGCCGACCAGAGCTACGGCATCGAGGTGGCGGACCTGGCCGGGGTGCCCGGCCGGGTGATCGACCGGGCCCGGGACATCCTGGAGGAGCTGGAGAGCCAGGGGGCCCCCGCGCCCGCCCCGGTCCAGCCCCGGGAGGAGAGCGGGCAGGTCTCCTTCCTGGACATGGGGGCCGGGGAGGTGGCCAGCCGCCTCCGCCAGCTGGACATCGACACTTTGACGCCTATCGAGGCCATGAACCTGCTCTACGAGCTCAAGAAGATGCTGTGAGGCGCGGGAGGGTCCGTTCACTCCAAAAATGCCGACCGCGGGCCACTTTCGACTGGCCGAAAGTGGCCAAAGGCCAGTCAAGGAGGGGGATCTCGATTTCCCCCTCCTTGACAAACCTCCCCTTGAAACGACCTACAGGGGGGCTCCGGCCCCCCTATAGGGTGACCCCCTGGGGCTCTTCTACAGCAGCGTCTGTCAGCACCGGCAGCTTACGTTGTCACGCCGCCGGTGCAGGGGGCGCAGGTGCGCCGCCGCAGAGGTGGAGACCTTGGCCCAACAGCAAAGCATTTTCGCCGGATAAGACCATGCCGCCTTCCATTCAGGGGCGTCACGCACCCACGCCCCGCATGGTCCACAAACCAGGCGGCGGAGAGATAGGACTACGACCTTTCCCTGTTCCTCCCACGGATGGCCGTGGCCGGGAGGGGTGCTGATTCGGGGCGTAAAGCATCGCGCCGCCGTATCCTTTCATCTAACACCTCGGTAGAGCCATAAGGCCTCTTTTTCTTTGGA
>DWZK01000054.1 GCA_019117605.1 Candidatus Intestinimonas stercoravium
GGTCTCAAAGGAAGGAAACGAAAGATGCCGTACTGGGAGACACCCTCTCTCTCAGTACGGCATTTTCCTGTTAGCCGGAGACAGCCCGGTTGATGGCGGAGATGATCCCCCGGAGGGGGGCCAGATTGATATTGTGGTCTACACCCACGCCAAAGTAGTCTCGCCCCATACTGTCTCGGAGCTGGATGTAGGCGACGGCCAGGGAGTCGGAGCCGCTCTGGATCGCGTGTTCTTTATAGTCCACGAAAGTGAACCGGTCCATCTTCTGCCCGTGGATGGCGTTGAAGAAGGAGTCGATGGGGCCGTTGCCCTCTCCCTCTACCTCGAAAACGGTGTCCTTATGACGCAGCGTCCCTCGGAAAGACACATGGGACCTGCCCGCATCATCAGTAGTCTCTGTAAAGGCGTGCTTCACCAGCTTATAAGGGGCTTCCAGATCCACATATGCGTCCTTGAAAAGCTGGTAGATCCGCTCAGGCTTCAGCTCGGTGCCCACCCGGTCGGTCTCCAGCTGGACGATATGGCCGAATTCAGGATGCATGGCCTTGGGGAGGTCATAACCAAAGTAGGTCTGCATGACGAACGCCGCGCCGCCCTTGCCGGACTGGGAATTGATCCGGATGATGGGCTCATACTGCCGCCCCACATCGGAGGGGTCGATGGGAAGATAGGGGACCTCCCACAGGTCGGAGGCGCTCTCCCGCATATACTGTACGCCCTTGTTGATGGCATCCTGATGAGAGCCGGAGAAGGCGGTGAATACCAGTTCACCGGCATAGGGCTGCCTCTCCCCTACTTTCATCTTGGTGACCCGCTCATATACCTCTTTGACCTTATTGATGTCAGAGAAGTCCAGCCCCGGATGGACGCCCTGCGTATACATGTTCATAGCCAGAGTGATCATATCCACGTTGCCGGTGCGCTCTCCATTGCCGAAGAGGGTGGCTTCCATCCGCTCCGCGCCGGCCAAGAGGCCCATCTCTGCGGTGGCCACTCCTTCGCCCCGGTCGTTATGGGGGTGGAGGGAGATGATGGCGCAGTCCCGACTGGGCAGATGCTCGATGAAGTATTCGATCTCATCGGCAAAATAGTTGGGCATACAGTTCTCCACGGTAGAGGGAAGGTTCAGGATGACCTTGCGCTCCGGCGTGGCGTGCAGCTCCTCCAGGACGCGCTGACAGATCAGCACCGCATTGTCCATCTCGGTGCCCATGAAGGACTCAGGAGAGTACTCATACCGAAGATCGACCCCGGAACGGATGACTGGCTCAGAGAGCTCACGGATCAGCCTGGCGGCATCCACGGCGATCTGGATGATGCCGTCCATATCCTTGTGGAAGACCACCTTTCGCTGGAGCGTGGACGTGGAGTTGTAGAAGTGGAGGATCACGTTGGGGGCCCCGGCGATGGCTTCAAAGGTAGTGCGGATCAGATGGGGACGGGCCTGCACCAACACTTGGATGGTCACATCGCTGGGGATGTGGCCGCCATCGATAAGGGCGCGGAGGAATTCGTATTCTGTCTCGGAGGCAGAGGGGAAGCCCACCTCGATCTCCTTCACGCCGATATCTACCAAGGTGTGGAAGAGCTCCAACTTCTCCTGGACGTTCATGGGGTCCACCAGGGCCTGGTTGCCATCCCTGAGGTCCACCGAGCACCAGATGGGGGGATGAGTGATCTGCTTATCCGGCCAAGTGCGGTTTGGGCGCTTGATCGGGACGAAAGGAATGTACTTGCGCTTCGGATCTTGGATCATGCCGATCTCCTCCTTCATTCATACCGCCGCGGGGGCATGAAAAACGCCCCCGACCTTTCGGTCAGGGGCGTATAGATTCTATACGCGGTACCACCCTGATTCAGCTGCCGGTCGCCCGGTCAGCCCTCACCAGCCTCTAACAAGGCCCTGGCCTGTAACGCGGCCTCGCGGCCTCTCTTACTGCTCGCGGTTCAGAGAGGCGGCTTCGGGATCAGTATCCACCTGTTCGCAGCGCACTGGTTCGCACCAAACACCAGCTCTCTGAGCCTGCCCAACAGGTCTTCTTCCCATCATCACCTTTAGATTTAAGAACATTGTAGAGGATTCGCTCCTGTTTGTCAAGGCCCGTTTTCTCCGCCTTCAGCGCGGAGCAGGGCAAGGAAGTCCTCTTCTGAAAGCACCGGCACGCCCAGCGCCTGGGCCTTGGTGAGCTTGGAGCCCGCCTCTGCTCCAGCCACTACATAGCTGGTCTTCTTGGATACCGAGGAGGACACCTTGCCGCCTAACGCTTCTATACGCGCACCTGCCTCCGTCCGGCTATAGCTCTCCAGCGTCCCGGTGAGGACGAAGGTCTTGCCTGCCAGAGGCTGTTCGCCTGCCGGGCGCACGGTGCTGGTCATATTCACCCCGGCCTCCTTCAGTACATGGATCAGGTGCTGGGCCTGGGAGCTGTGGAGCCACTGGAACAGGCTGTCCGCCGTGATCGAGCCGATGTCCTCCACGGAGGTGAGCTCCTCCACTGTGGCCGCGCAAAGGGCGTCCAGGCTCCCGAAGTGTGCGGCCAGCACCTTGGCGGCTTTCTGCCCCACCTGCCGGATACCGAAGGCGAAGAGCAGCCGGGACAGGTCGTTCTTTTTGGAACGCTCGATGGCAGCTATCAGGTTGTCGGCGGACTTCTGCCCCATCCGCTCCAACTGGGCCACTTCTTCAGCCTTCAAGCTGTACAGGTCGCCGGGTGCTTTCACCATCCCCGCCTTCACCAGGTTCTCTACCAGACTGGGACCGAGGCCTTCGATGTCCATGGCGTCTCGTGAGGCAAAGTGGGTCAGGTTGCGCAGGAGCTGAGCGGGGCACTCCGCCCCGGTGCACCGGATGGCAGCCCCGTCCTCATCCCGGGAGACAGGGGCGCCGCATACCGGGCAGGCCTCCGGGAAGCGGTAGGGCTCCGTATCGGGGGGGCGCTTCTCCGGCACCACCCGCACCACTTCCGGGATGATCTCCCCTGCCTTCTGGACCAGGACCGTATCTCCGATGCGGATGTCTTTCTCCATGATATAGTCCTGGTTATGGAGGCTGGCGCTGGTGACCGTGGTCCCTGCCAACCGCACGGGGCTCAGAGAGGCTTTGGGCGTGAGGACGCCGGTGCGTCCCACCTGGATCACGATGTCCAGCACCTGAGACTCCTTCTGCTCCGGAGGATATTTGAATGCCGCTGCCCAGCGGGGGAATTTCGCCGTGCTCCCTAGTGCAGAGCGCTCTGCAAGGCGATCTACCTTTACAACGGCTCCATCGATATCATAGGCATAGGCGGTCTTGTCCTTCCCTATGGTCTCCACCTGGGCCTCGATCTGTTCGATATCCCGGCAGAGGATATAGGGGATCACCTTGAAATGCATGGCGCGCAGGAACTCCAGGCTCTCCGAATGATTTGTAAAGGACTTTCCCTCTACAAGCTGGACGTTGAAGAGCACGATGTCCAACTGCCGCTCCGCCGCGACTTTTGGGTCCAACTGCCGCAGGGAACCTGCGGCGGCGTTCCGAGGATTGGCAAAAAGCGGCTCTCCATTCTGCTCGCGCTGCTCGTTGAGCCGCGCGAAGACTGTGCGGGGCATGAATACCTCCCCCCGCACGATGAGCCGCGGGACAGCCTCCGGCAGCCGCAGGGGGATGGACTTGATGGTACGGAGGTTCTCCGTGACGTCCTCCCCCACTGTCCCATCCCCTCGCGTCGCGCCCCGGATGAACAGGCCGTCCCTGTACTCCAGTGCCACCGAGAGGCCGTCTACCTTGGGCTCCACAGTATACTCCGTCGCCCCGACGGCATCACGGACCCGCTGGTCGAAGCCCTCCAGCTCCTCCATGGAGAACACGTCCTGAAGGCTCTCCAGAGGCACCTCGTGGCGCACCTCCTGAAAGCCGTCCAGCACCTGTCCCCCCACTCGTTGGGTGGGAGAATCAGGGGTGACATGCTCCGGGTAGGCCGCCTCCAGCTCTTCCAAACGGCGGAGCTTATGGTCGTAGTCATAGTCGCTCATGGTGGGCGAGTCCAGCACATAGTATTCATAGCCCGCGCGCTCCAGTTCACGGCGCAGGCTCTCAATCTCCGCCTTGACCGGTCGGTCCATCGATTCAGATCACTCCTTCACAAGGGTCATATACCGGACCGCTGGTCCGCTTTAGAGTCTACTAAAAATAGGATTCAGGCATCCGCTCCCAGCTGCAGATAGGTGTCCGGTACAGGACCTACGATCACCGTCTCGGCCACCGGGATATCTGCGGTCACCTGGGTGTGGAGCGTCTCACCGGGCAGCAGGATCTCCGCTGTGACTGTCAGTTCCAGAGAGATCTGATGGCGTGTCTGGTTGATCCCTGCGTTCTCGAAATGGTGGCGATAGTCCCCGTGCACAGAGCCCACCGCTATGACCTCTATCGGCAGGGAAGCTCCCTTTCCGGATAAGATATGGATGCCGGTCAGATTCCCCACAGGGATAGAGAGCTCGCTCCCACTGAGTGTGTCCAGATCTGCCACGATAGTCCGCAGGATCTCGGTCCGTAATCGATTGAGCGCCGACATGTCGCTGGTCAGTGCAGAGATCTCTCCGGCCTCGTCGGTCTCTATGTGGATGAGGTCCTCATAGGTGGTCCCGCCGGCGGAGAGCTCCTCCGCGATGGCCCGGTCCATGATCTCTACGATCTTATTCTTCGCCTCCGCCTCCGCCATAGTCTCCAGCACAGGGCGGAGCTGCCGCTCGACAGAAGAGAGCAGCAGCGCCGCCGCAGCGATCCCAAGCAGGCTGCCCACCCAAAGAGGGGCTCTCCGGCGGTGCCGCCGGCGCCCAGTGCGGAGGGATCTGCGCAGCTGTGCCTGTAGTCTTCCCATATGGGTCACCCCCATAGAAAGACTTATGCGCTCCAGGGCATGTTCTACGCCTTGCCCTCTCCTTTTCTCTTATCCGCCGTTGAGCAGCTCTTCCACGGCCAGCAGGATGCCCGCCTTCCCCGACTCATAGGTCAGCCCGCCCTGGAGATAGAGGGTATAGGGCTCCCGCATGGGGGCATCCGCAGAGAGCTCGATAGAGGAGCCCTGGATGAAGGCGCCTGCCGCCATGATGACAGGGCAGTCGTATCCGGGCATATCCCAGGGCTCCGGCACCACATAAGAATCCACCGGCGCCCCCTTCTGTATGCCGCGGCAGAACTTCTTCAGCCCTTCCGGCTCCCCGAAGCGGATCATCTGGATGATATCATGGCGGATATCGCTGGAGGACGGATCCGCCTGATAGCCCAGGAGCTCCATGATGCGCGCACCGAACACGGCGGTCTTTAGGGCTTGGGCCACCGTGTGAGGGGCCAGGAACAGTCCCTGGTAGAGCAGCCGGTTGTTGCCCAGGCTCGCACCGCACTCCCGCCCGATGCCGGGCGTGGTCAGGCGCATGGAGGCCGCCTCCACCAGGTCCTTCCGCCCGGCGATATAGCCGCCGGTGGGCGCCAGGCCCCCGCCGGGATTCTTGATGAGGGACCCGACCACCAGATCGGCCCCTACCTGAGTGGGCTCCTTGGTCTCCACGAACTCTCCATAGCAGTTATCCACCAGGATGGATGCCTTGGGATTGGCCTGCCGGATGACCTGACACAGGGCCCCGATCTCATCGACGGACAGGGAGGCCCGGGTGGCGTACCCTCTGGAGCGCTGGATGAGCACCGCACTGACGGTGGGGTCCTGCACAGCGGCAGCGATACCCGCCACATCCGGCCGGTCATCGGGACCTACGTCCACCTGCTTATACTGGATACCGTACTGCCGGAGAGAGCCGGGGCCCTTGTCGGTGATCCCGATGACGCCCTGAAGGGTATCGTAGGGAGCCCCCACGGCAGAGACCAGGGTCTCTCCCGGCCGCAGCGCCCCGAACAGGGCGCAGGAGATCGCATGGGTGCCGTTGACGAAGCCGATGCGGACCAGAGCGTCCTCTGTGCCGAAGAGGTCGGCAAAGATGGCGTCCAGCTGGTCACGCCCCAGGTCATCATAGCCGTAGCCGGTGGTCCCGGCAAAATATGCCTCCGCCACCCGATGTTTCTGGAAGGCGGCGAGCACCTTCTGGGTATTCTCCTCCGCCACAGCGTCGATGCGGGCGAACTGCTCTCCCAGCTCTCCCTGCGCCTGCTGGCCGAGGGCTCTCACGTTCTCACTGATCTTCAAAGACATATCTTCTCCACTCTCTATTTTTATGATTCAGATCTGGGCCTCCGCAAAGGCGGCGATCAGACGGGCGCATGCCTCCACGTCCCCACGGTCCACCATCTCCTGGGGCGTATGGATATAGCGGCAGGGCACCGAGACGCCGCCGGTCAGCACTCCGATCCTGGTGGTGTGGATCGCTCCCGCATCGGTGCCGCCCGCCTGGATGATGTCCATCTGGGCAGGGATGCCCCGCTCTGCGGCCAGATGCTTGAGTCGGGAGACCACCTGGGGATGGCAGATGACCGAGCTGTCCATGACCTTGATGGCAGCGCCGCCCCCAAGCTTGCTGCTGGCGGTGTGCTTGCTCCCCATCTCGTCATCCGTCCCGGTCACATCCACCGCGATGCCGTAGTCCGGATCGATGCCGTAAGCTGCGGTCTTCGCCCCACGGAGACCCACCTCCTCCTGGGAGGTGAACACGAAATATAGGTCGTTGCTGCACTGCTGGAGCTGCTCCAGCGCCATGAGCAGGATGACGCAGGCGATGCGGTCATCCATATAGGGGGATATCAGCCGGTCTCCCGCCCGGTAGACCGCAGTGTCATACACCGCCGTATCTCCGACCTGGACCATGGCAGCGGCCTCCTCAGCATCGTGGGCGCCGATATCGATATAGAGGTCATCCAGCCGCAGGTCCTTGGGATCGGCGCTCTTTTGGACGCAGATCACCCCACGCACCCCGTTTTTGAAGCGCACCGGCGTGGCAGACAGGTCCCCGGCGTGGAGGCCGCCCACCTTGCAGAACCGGAGGAAGCCGTCTTTCTCGATGTGGGTCACCATGCAGCCGATGGAGTCCATATGGGCGGCGAACATGATCTTTGGCCCATTCCCCTTTTTATGGAAGATCAGGTTCCCCATGGCGTCCCGGCGGCACTCATCCGCAAAAGGCATGGCCAGTTTTTCCAGGGCGGAGGCCACCTCTGCCTCGTCGCCGGAGGGACCGTGACAGGCGTTCAGTGTCTGTAAAGTTTTGAGTATATCCATGGTACACATTCCCCCTACATGTTTTATAGCGCCGCGATGGCTTCCACAGACTTTCGGACGAGGGCGCAGGTCTGCTCGTAGTCTGTTACGGACACCAGCCCGCTTGGCGTCCTGGCATAGCGCACAGGAGCGGCTATGGCCGCCACACGGACGCCTTCCCGGGTCCTCTGCACTGCGGACGCATCATTGAGGGCGGTGACAGGAGGCCTCAGCTGCCAGGGCGTCCCATCCTTTTCCGCTGTGCTCCGGATCAGCTCGAAGAGCGCGCGGTCATAAACGGTCCCCCCATCCATAGCGGCCAGCACCGGTCCCTTGCCCAGCTTGACCGATCCCCTGGGCGCGTCCGATCCGGGGATATCGGCGGCAGAGACTCCCTCCACCGTCAGCGCGATGTCAGGGGCTACGGAGAAGGCCGCCCCGAAGGCGCCCCGTGCCCCCACTCCCTCTTGTACTGTAAAGGCGAAGGTGCAGTCCATGGGAAGGTCCTCTTCCAAAAGCTGGAGCAGGACCGCGCAGCCGATCCGACTGTCTAAGGCCTTGGCCTTGAGGAGGCCGGCGCCAAATTCCTCTGCCCGGGTGGAGAAAGCCGCATAGTCCCCTCTGGAGACCAGCGCCTCCGCCTCCTCACGGCTCCTGGCACCGATGTCGATATACATGTCGGAGAGCTTCGGAACGACCTTCTCCTCCTCCTCGCTCACCAGGTGATATGCCTTCAGCCCCACCACGCCGGGGACGCGGCTCCACCCGACCGAGACCTTCTTCCCGATGACTACCCGGGCGTCCAGAGGGCCTACAGGGGCGAATTTCAGATAGCCCTCGTCGGTGATGTCCCGGATGATGAGGCCCGCCTCGTCCATGTGGGCGGTGAGGAGCAGCTTATTTTGCCCGCGCTGTGCCCCCTGTTTGAATACGATCAAGTTGCCCATGGCATCCACACGGAGCCCTCCGGCACAGGATCTGGCCTTTGTCTGGATGTAGCTGCGCACATCATCCTCGAAGCTGGCGACCCCGTAGAGGTCGCAGAGCTCCTTGAGCATAGTCAGCATACAGCCGCCGCCCCCTCTCTGCCCAAGTTTTCCGTGAATGCGGCCAACAGCGCCGCCGTGTCCTCGATATCATCTACGTCCAGGACCTCGATAGGGCTGTGCATATATTTGAGGGGCAGGGAGACCACAGAGGTGGCGATGCCCTCACGCACTGTCTGCATATGCCAGCCGTTGGTGCCCGTGTGGCCCTCCATGACCTCCAGCTGATAGGAGAGGCCCAGGTCCTTTGCCTTGCGGATCATACGCTCTGTCATCCATCGGGTCATATTGGGCCCCACCCCGATGGCGGGCCCCTTCCCCAGCGTGCAGGAGCGGTCCTTGGGGCCGTCCGGCGTCTTTCCGTGGGTCACGTCCACCGCCACACAGTAGTCGGGGTGGATCCCATAGGCGGCCACCTTCGCGCCCGCGCCGCTGACCTCCTCCCGGGTGCTGCCCATCACATAGAGATCCACATCCAGGGGCTTGTCCCGGAGCAGCTCCACCGTGCGCAAGAGGATGGCAAAGCAGGACCGATCGTCCATGGACTTGCCACAGACCTCCTTCTCTCCCATCGGGAACACGTCCGCTCGAAAGACCACCGGCGTGCCCACAGGGATAGCCTTCTCTGCCGCCGCCTGATCCAGGCCCACGTCGATCCACAGCTTGGAGATAGGGATGGACTTCCCCGCCGCATCCCCGGCCAGGGCCTCCGGCGGAGGAGCGGCCACGATACCGCAGACAGGAGGCTGGCTCAGGACCACTACCTCCCGGTCGGGCAGCATCCGGGGGTCTACCCCGCCGATGCTCCGGAAGCGCAGGAAGCCCTCTTCGATCCCTGTCACCAGCAGACCGATCTCATCCAGATGGGCGTCCAGCAGCAGCTTAGGCGCGCCGGGCTTCCCACACAGACGTACCCCTACCGCATTCCCGAATCGGTCTATATTCGCCTCATCCATCAGAGGGCGCATCAGCTCGACCGCCTTCTCCGCGACGGGCTGCTCAAAGCCGGATGGCCCTCTGGACGTACACAGTGTCTCTAATACCCCTCGGATATCCAAATCGTTCACTCCTTTGTAGCAGGCGAAGCCCCTTGTCAGTCCAGTCCATAGACGTATTTCTTGAACGTCTCTCCCCGCTCTGCGAAATTCTTATAGCGGTCGAAGGAGGCACAGGCCGGAGACAGGAGCACCACATCTCCCGGCTGCGCCATGCTATGGGCGGCCTGCACTGCCGCCTCCAGATCCTCGTAGATGGAGATGGGAGGCTGGCCCTGATATCCAGGGCAGCCCCGGACCGCATCGCAGATCTTGTCCGCAGTATCCCCCGTGAGCAAGAGCTGCTTGACGTGGGCGATCACCTCCGGCCCCAGCACATCGAAGGGGATATGTTTGTCATAGCCGCCGGCGATGAGGATGACCTTCTCCTGGAAGGAGTTGAGGCCGGCGATGGTGCGGGAAGGGCTGGACGCGATGGAGTCGTTGTAATAGCGCACGCCATCGAGGGTGCGGACCAGCTCGATGCGGTGGGCCACGCCCTGGAAGGAGGCGGCGAACCGGCGGATGAGATCGTCGGGGACCAGGCCCTCTACTGCCGCGATGGCGGCCATATAGTTCTCCACGTTGTGCAGCCCCGGCAGCAGGATACCGTCTAACGGCAGGACCTCCCGCTCCCCTTCCGCCGTAGCGGACCAGATGGCGCCGTCCCTGACGAAGACGCCCTGAGACAAGGCCTCTCGTCTGCTGAACGGGATCACCTGTCCCCGGGCGAGGGGCGCGAAGCCGCGGGTGATCTCATTGTCGAAGTTGAGCACCAGCTTCCCCCCCTGTCCCTGGTGGAGGAAGATGTTCTTCTTCGCATCGATATACTCCTCCATGGACTTGTGCACGTCCAGATGGTTGGGCGCCAGATTGGTGACCACGGCGATCTCCGGGCTGCGGTCCATCGTCATGAGCTGAAAGGAGGAGAGCTCCAACACGGCCCAGTCGTCAGGCTCCATGTCCGCCACGTCAGGCAGCAGCGGATGCCCGATGTTGCCCCCCAAAAACGTGTGGTAGCCAGCCTCCTTGAGCAGGCCGGCGATGATGGTGGTGGTAGTGGTCTTGCCGTCGCTCCCGGTGACCGCCAGGAGATGACAGGGACACACCTGGAAGAATACCTCCATCTCGGAGGTGATGACGCTGCCCCGGGCCTGGGCCTCCAACAGCTCGGGCACATCGGGCCGCAGGCCCGGAGTGCGGAAGATCACATCCTGATCGATCCCCTTGAGATAATCGGGCCCCAGGCGCAGCTCCGCTCCCAAGCTCTCCAGCTCCTCCGCCAGGCCGCCGAAATCCGCCCGGCGTGCCTTGTCACAGGCGGTCACTTTGATGCCGGCACGCAGCAGCAGTTTGATGAGAGGTGTATTGGACACGCCGATGCCAATGACGGCCACCGTCTTCCCTTTCAGGTCAGACAGGTAGCTTTGTATGGTGTTTGGCACAACGGTTCCCCCTTTCTGTTCGCTGTGGCTCCGTGTCCAGGCGCAAATGCGCGCCTGTGGACCGTGGAGCCACGATCTACCAGCAATATTATAGCGGATGCGGCGCTACATTTCAATCGAATTGACATACCGGCTTTCTTACGTTATAATAGCATGACAAGTAAGCTGGACAGCCGCGTGCGCACTGCCGAAAGGCGGCGCATGAGGAAAGTCCGGGCTCCACAGGGCAAGGATAGCGGATAACATCCGCCGGAGGCGACTCTAGGAAAAGTGCAACAGAGATATACCGCCGCACGCTCGTGCGGTAAGGGTGGAAAGGCGAGGTAAGAGCTCACCCGATGGCTGGAGACTGCCCATCGCTGTAAACTCTATCCGGAGCAACACCGTGGAGGGACACACAGGCCGGCCCGGCCGTCCCGAGGAGGTGGCTGGAACGCGCCGGCAACGGCGCGTCTAGATAGATGGCTGTCTTGAAAGACAGGACCCGGCTTACAGGCTTACTTACGCAGAGAGGCGGAGACAAAGTCTCCGCCTCTCTTGCTTATCGTACAGATATCTGCCGGTGGAGCAGAGCGCCGTCAGCCCTGATCCCAGTTATGATAGACGTTCTGCACGTCATCGTTCTCTTCCAGCAGGTCGATGAGCTTCTCCATATTCTTGATGTCGGTCTCATCGGTAAGGGTCACATAGTTCTGGGGGACCATCTGTACGCTGGCCTCCAGGAAGGTATAGCCCTTCTCCTCCATCGCGGCGAGGACAGAACCAAAGGCGTCCGGATCGGTATAGACCTCGAAGACCTCGTCCTCCACCTGCATGTCATCTGCGCCGGCATCCAGTGCGTCCATCATGACGGTATCCTCGTCCAGGTCTTCCTTCTCGATGACCAGGACGCCCTTCCGGTCGAAGGACCAGGAGACGCAGCCGGTGGCGCCCAGGCCCTTCCCGTACTTGTCCAGCAGATGCCGCACCTCCGGGGCCGTGCGGTTGCGGTTATCGGTCAGCGCCTCTACGATGACGGCCACGCCGTTGGGGCCGTAGCCCTCGTAGACCACGCTCTCGAAATCGTCGGTGTTGCCCGCGCCCAGGGCCCGGTCGATGGTGCGCTTGATGTTGTCATTGGGCATATTGGCCGCCTTCGCCTTGGCGATGACGGTGGCCAGCCGGGAGTTGTTGGCGGGATCGCCGCTGCCTCCCTGCTTGACCGCCACGATCATCTCGCGGGCGATCTTGGTAAAGGCTTGAGAGCGCTTCGCATCGGCCGCGCCCTTGGTCTTCTGGATATTATGCCACTTGGAATGTCCTGACATTGGATCCGTCCCCTTCTTAGATACAAAATAAGCTAAAATATTCTACCATAAAGCCGGTGCCTGCGCAAGACCTTATCTGTAGGAAAAGACCTCGCGATGGCGGCGGGAGAGAGAGACTTCCACAGCGGGGAACGCGCTCCGCAGCAGACCGGCCAGGGGCCCGCACACCACGTTCTCCGTGGGGTAGTGTCCA
>DWZK01000007.1 GCA_019117605.1 Candidatus Intestinimonas stercoravium
TCCACCGTGCCGCCGGCGAAGATGTTGGTGATGAGGTCGCCGGTGATGCTCTCCGCCTCCAGGGCGTGGTACGCCTCGTAGACCTTGGGGTCCAGGGTGGGCGTGCCGTATTTGGTGAAGTCGTCGAAGGACTCCAGCATGATGGAGATCACCGATACCTTCTTGTCCTCCGGGATATCCTGGTCCTCCCAGGTGCTCAGGAGGGCCGCCGCCTCGTCCTCGTCATAGCCCGGCGGAGGGTCGTCCTGGGCGGAGCTGACGCTGTGGAGGAAGGGGTACACGAAGCCCTTGGACACATAGACCTGGGTGGCCGACCACTGGTTGATGAGGCCGTTGTTGGCGGTGAGAGCATCATAGGTGTAGCTGTCCTGGGTCATGTCCCACACCGGCAGGCACAGGAGCACCGTCAGGGACAGCCCCAGGAAGCGGGGGCGGAGGGAGAGCCGCCCCCGGGCACAGAAGTGGAGCGCCAGCCACCCCGCCGCCAGCAGCACCAGCGCCAGCACCATGGTCTTGGTGAGGAAGAGCTGATAGCGGCCCGTCATGTTCCCCGCCTCCTTGATGAGGAGCAGGTCCTCGAACATGAGGGGGTCGTTGCGGAACTGGAGCTTGAACCAGCTGGCGATCGTCAGGCCCAGGGCGATGCCGGCGGTGATGAGATAGGCCGCCCCCGCCCTGCCCAGCAGGAAGTAGAGGAGCAGGCCCAGCAGCACCACGGGGGCCAGGTTCAGGAAGGCGATGAGGGGGTTCTGGAAGTAGCTCAGGAGCATGGCCTTCTGGTCGATGACCGCGGCGAACACCAGTGAGAGCAGTCCGATCCCCAGGAGGGAGCAGAGGAAGATCCCGCCGTTCCAGGCCCAGAACAGGGCCTTTCGGGCGGGCGTCCACCGGGGGTCCGGCTGTTTTTGAAAGAGAAAGATCTGTTTCATCATGAGATTCCTTATATTCCTTTGAGGCAGAGGGCAAAAGGAGCGCGGCCCCCCGTCCCGTCCGGGGCGGGGAGCCGTCTCGTCTTGTGGTCAAAAAAGGGCCGCGCGGCCTTCCGGCGTCCCCTTAGAACGCCGCCTTCTGGGCGATATGGTCCTTCAGTTGGCTGATGGGGATCCGCACCTGCCCCCGGTGGGAACGAGTTCCCGCCGGGGACCCGGAGAGAGGCTTCACATCCTCGGCGGGAATGGATCCCGCCTGTGGCAAGGTCCCGGCTCCGCCGGGACGCTTGGACGCCGCTGACGCGGCGGGCTTGGAGCAGGTGCGGCGCGGCCTTCCGGCGTCCCCTTAGAACGCCACCTTCTGGGCGATATGGTCCTTCAGCTTATCGATAGGGATCCGCACCTGCTCCATGGTGTCCCGGTCGCGGACGGTGACGCAGTCGTCGGCGGGGTGCTCGTCGTCGCCCACGGTCTCAAAGTCCACGGTGATGCACAGGGGGGTGCCGATCTCGTCCTGGCGGCGGTAGCGCTTGCCGATGGAGCCGGCCTCGTCGAAGTCCACCATGAAGTCCTTGCACAGCATGTCCCGGATCTCCAGGGCCTTGCCGGAGAGCTTCTTGGACAGGGGGAGCACGGCGCACTTGAAGGGGGCCAGGGCGGGGTGCAGGCGGAGCACTACCCGGACGTCGTCCTTGCCGTTCTTGTCCTGGCCCACCACCTCTTCGTCGTAGGCCTCCACCAGGAAGGCCAGGGTCACCCGGTCCGCGCCCAGGGAGGGCTCGATGACATAGGGGATATAGTGCTCGTTCTTCTCCTGGTCGAAGTAGGTCATATCCTTGCCGGAGGTGTTCTGGTGCTGGGTCAGGTCGAAGTTGGTCCGGCTGGCCACGCCCCACAGCTCGCCCCAGCCGAAGGGGAAGACGAACTCGAAGTCGGTGGTGGCGTTGGAGTAGTGGGAGAGCTCCTCCGGGTCGTGGTCCCGGAGCCGCAGATCCTCGTCCTTGATGCCCAGGGAGAGCAGCCACTTGTGGCAGAAGTCCTTCCAGTAGGCGAACCACTCCAGCTCGGTGCCCGGCTGGCAGAAGAACTCCAGCTCCATCTGCTCAAACTCCCGGGTGCGGAAGGTGAAGTTGCCGGGGGTGATCTCGTTGCGGAAGCTCTTGCCCACCTGGCACACGCCGAAGGGCAGCTTCCGGCGGGTGGTGCGCTGCACGTTCTGGAAATTCACGAAGATGCCCTGGGCGGTCTCGGGCCGGAGGTAGACGGTGTTCTTGGCGTCCTCGGTGACCCCCTGGAAGGTCTTGAACATCAGGTTGAACTGGCGGATGTCCGTCCAGTCGTGCTTGCCGCAGGAGGGGCAGGGGATCTGATGCTCCTCCACGAAGTCCTTCATCTCCGCCTGGCTCATGGCGTCCACCGGCTTGGACAGGGCAAAGCCGGTCTCGGCGCACCAGTCCTCGATGACCTTGTCGGCGCGGAAGCGCTCCTTGCACTGCTTGCAGTCCATGAGGGGGTCGGAGAAGCCGCCCACATGGCCGGAGGCCACCCACACCTGGGGGTTCATGAGGATGGCCGCGTCCAGGCCCACGTTATAGGGGTTCTCCTGGACGAACTTCTTCCACCAGGCCTTCTTCACATTGTTCTTGAGCTCCACGCCCAGGGGGCCGTAGTCCCAGGTGTTGGCCAGGCCGCCGTAGATCTCGCTGCCGGCGAAGATGAAGCCCCGGCCCTTGCACAGGGCCACGATCTTATCCATGGTCTTTTCCGTGTTCTTCATGGGATTGCACTCCTTTATCTTTGAATGATCGGCTCACGGTCATGGGAGCGGCCCCGGACGCTGGAAATAAAAACGCCCTGAGCCCGTCGGCTCAGGGCGAACTCTCCAAAGTCCGTGGTCCCACCTGAATTCGCGCCCGGAGGCGCGCCCTCTCGTCCGTAACGGGGACTCCCGGCGGGGCATTTCCTCCCCGCGCTCCAGAGGGCCTTCCCGCCGCGCCCTGGGGAGGACTCGCACCGTCCGTCCTCTCTCTTCCGCCCGGGCCTCGGGGTACTCTTCTCTGTCGGCGCTTTCTCAGATCGGCGTCTATTTTATTATACCCACAGGGATGTGTCAAGGCTTTGGGCCGCTTTTCATGGGAAAACTCCGGCCCTTCCCGGCCTCAGCAGCAGCTGTGCCCCTCCCCGTGGCGGCCGCCGCAGCCGTGGTCTCCGCCGTGGTGGTGGCCGCACTGGTGGCCCTCCCCGTGGGCGTGGTCGTGGTGGTCGCACTTCACGTCGGGGTCGTAGTCCAGCTTCCCGGCGAGCAGGTCCTCCACCGCCTGGTCGGCGCTGCCGGAGACGCCGCCGTAGAGCCGGATCCCCGCCTGGGCCAGGGCCATCTGGGCGCCCCCGCCGATCCCCCCGCAGATGAGGGTGTCCGCCCCGCTGTCCCGGAGCAGCCCCGCCAGGGCCCCGTGGCCCACGCCGTTGGCGCTGAGGATGGCGCTGGAGACCACCTTCCCATCCTCCACCTGATAGACCTTGAACTTCTCCGTATGGCCGAAGTGCTGGAAGATCTGTCCGTTCTCGTAAGTGACCGCTATCTTCATGATGCTCTCCTCCTCAAGTGTTCCGTTCTCTGGGGCAGCGCCCGCAGCGGCAGCCCCCGTGGGGCCGGTCGCACAGGATGAACTCTCCCCCGCCGATGAGGAGCTCCCGCCCCTCCACCAGGGACTGGGCCAGCTTCCGCCGGGCCGCGCCGTAGATGGCCTGGACCGTGGCCCGGGACACCTGCATCTGTCCGGCGCAGGCCTCCTGGGTCAGCCCCTCCAGGTCGATGAGGCGGATCGTCTCGAACTCGTCCACCCCCATGCGTATCGGCTCCCCGGCGGACTGCCCGGCGGGGCCGAAACGCAGCCGCTCCGGCAGGGCGCACACCCTCCGGCGCTTGCAGGGCCTTGGCATGCTCACCCCTCCATTCCTGTCATATGCCGGTAACTTCAGTATACCCCTTTTTTGGCATATGTCAAGTATATCTTTACCGGCAGCGTGTGGGCATAAAGACGGGCCGCCCCGAGAGGCGGCCCGTGCTGTATGTGTCCTCGTCATCCGGCGGACAGCCGGTCACTCCCCCTTGGGCGGCTGCTGCTGCCCGCCCTGGGGCGGCTTGCCGCCGGGGCGGCGGCGGTGGGGGCGTCCCCGGCCGCCCGGCTTGCGGGGCGGCCTGTCCCCCTGCTGGGGGGCCGTGGCGGGCGCGGCCTGCTGCTGCCGGGGCTCCTTCTCCTGGGGCTGCCTGGGCGGGCGGGAGGCCTGCTCGGGGCGGGGCTTCTGCTGGCCGCCCTGGCGCTGCTGCTTCTGCCGGGGCGGCTGCTGGCCGCCCTTCTTCCCCTCCTGGGGGGCGGCGGCCCCCTCCGGCTTTTTCCGCCGGGCGGAGCCGGACCGGCCCCGGCTGTGTTCGGCGTTCTTCTTCTCCCGCAGGGGGGCGGCCTCCTCGTCGGCGGCCTGGAACACCCGCTCCAGGGCCTCCTCCAGGGCGCTCCGCTCCCTGGCCGGGCGGGGCGCCGTCCGGGCCTCCGGGTCCACCCAGCGGCGCTTGGCCAGCTCCTCCGGCGCGGGGGGCACATAGTCCTCCGGCCGCTTGCCCTTGCCGTTGCGCACCACGCAGATCTCGCAGTTGCGGTAACATTTCGGGGTCTCGGGGGCGCTGTCCAGCCGGACCTTCACCCGCTCCTTGAGCAGGTCCACCTGGCACACGTCCCCCACTCCGTCGGGGGTCTCCACGAAGGAGTCGTTCTTGGGCATCCGGCGCACCGCGTCCTCATAGGCCTCCTGCTCGTACTTGAGGCAGCACATGAGCCGCCCGCAGGTGCCCGAGATCTTGGTGGGGTTGAGGGAGAGGTTCTGGGTCTTGGCCATCTTGATGGACACGGGCTGGAACTCCCGGAGGAAGGAGCCGCAGCACAGGGGGCGGCCGCAGATGCCCAGGCCGCCCACCATCTTCGCCTCGTCCCGGACGCCGATCTGGCGCAGTTCGATGTGGGTGTGGAACACGCCCGCCAGGTCCCGCACCAGGGCGCGGAAATCCACCCGGCCGTCGGCGGTGAAGAAAAAGACGATCTTGCTGCCGTCGAAGTTGTACTCCACCCGCACCAGCTTCATCTCCAGCTTGTGGGCGGCGATCTTCTCCAGGCAGATCTGGAAGGCCCGTTTCTCCTTCTCCTGGTTCTTCTCCAGGGTGCGCTCGTCCTCCTCGGTGGCCAGGCGGAGCAGGGGGCGCAGGGGCTGCACTACCTGATCGTCCTCCACCAGGGCGTTGGACTGGACGCAGTGGCCGTACTCGGGGCCCCGGGCGGTCTCGATGATGACCGCGGCGCCCAGGGGCACCTGGACCCCCCGGGGGTCGAAATAGTATTGTTTTCCGCCGTTTCGAAAGCGGACTGAGATGATCTCTGTCATGGGGGATATACCTCGTATCTCGTGTTTATGGCGTGAAGGCCGCCGCGCAGAGCCAGCCGGCCACATGTCCGGGGCCCACGTTCCGCCCCAGGGCGGCGGAGAGGTCCTCCAGGAGCCGGATCCGACGCAGGGCGGCGGCGGGGGCGGGGCCGGGGAGGGCCTCCCGGAGCTGCTCCACCGCCTCGGCGAAGAGGCCGGAGAGGGCCTCCCGGTCCCACTTCTCCAGGCCCACGCAGAACTCCAGCAGGGCGGCCTCGTCTCCCCCGTCCAGGAGGGAGAGGAGGGTCCCGGCGGTCTCCCGGAGGCGGCGCGCCTCCTCACCGCCCCCCTCCAGCCAGGCCTCCGCCCGGCCCAGGACGCCCTCGCACCGGCGGGCGGCCTCCCGGACCTGCTCGGGCGGCAGCTGGGGATAGCGGGAGAGGAGCCAGCTCTCCGCCTCCGCCGGGGACACCGGGGAGAGGGAGAGGAGCTCGCACCGGGAGCGGACGGTGGGCAGGATGGCCCCCGCGTTATCGGTGAGGAAGAGGAAGCAGGCGTAGGCCGGCCCCTCCTCCAGCAGCTTCAGAAGGGCGTTCTGGGCGCTCTCGTTGAGCTCCTGGGCGTTCTCCAGGATATAGACCTTCCGGGGCGCCTCGTTGGGGCGGACGTAGGCGTCCGCCTTCAGCTCCCGGATCTGGGAGACGGGCACGCCCTTCCCCTCCCCGCCCAGCCGGATGATGTCCGGGTGTACGCCGCCTGCGGCCTTGCGGCAGTCGGAGCACCGGCCGCAGGGCGGCTCGTCCCCCCCGGAGCACACCATGGCCCGGGCCAGGAGGGCGGCCAGGGCCTTCTTGCCGCAGAGCGCCGGACCGGCCAGGATATAGGCGTGGGACAGGCCCCGCCCCGCCTGGAGGCGGCGCTTGGCCGGGGCGTTGCCGCAGAGCGCTTCCAGGCCCCGCATCAGGCCCGCTCGAAGCGCTCGATGTCGATGACGAAGATGGTGGCGCCGCCCACGGTGACCTCCACCGGCATACTGGGATAGTAGCCGTAGCTCATCTCGGTGGTGGTGGGGATCATCTGCTTGCGGCTGTGGGAGTGCTCTTTGATGATGTCGATCACGGTCTGGACCTTCTCTTCGTCCACGCCCACCAGGATGGTGACGTTGCCCGCCATCAGGAATCCGCCGGTGGTGGACAGCTTGGTAGATGAGAAGCCCCGCTTGGTCAGGGCGTGGGTGACGGTGTTGGCGTCGTCGAAGTTGATGATGGCAAGGATCAGTTTCATCTGCAAGACCTCCTCTGTCAGGGCAGTCATCCTGTTGGTAGACTCCACCTATCATATACTTTTATTATTATAGCGCATCTCATAGAAATATGAAAGGATTTTTTCTGCCGAAGAAAAGACTGCCGCCCTCCGGCAGAGGCCGCTAGGGCCGCCGGAAGGACGAAAAGGGACGGAGAGGCCGTCTTTCGGCGGCTCTCCGTCCCTTTTATCCGATGATATGGGCCCCTGGGCCCCGCCTCCCGTACCGGTCTCACACCGGCTGGGGGCTGCCGCCTCCGAAGGCCTGGAGGGCCTTCCGGTCGGCCTCCCGTCTCTCCTCGATGGACTCCTTGAGGAGCATATCCTTCACCTTCATGAGGCGGATGGTGGTGGAGCGCTCGTTCTCGTCCAGCTTCATGGAGATATACTTGATCGTCTCCTCCATCTGGGGGATCTTCACGAACTCCAGGGCGTTGACCCGGCGGCGGGTCTTCTCGATCTCCTCCGCCAGGAGCTGGGCGGTCTTCTCCATCTCCGCCAGGCGCAGCATATCCTGGAACACGCCGGACAGGGCGTCCACCGCGTCATCCAGAGCGCCGGAGGTGGAGGCGAACCCGTAGGGATACACGTCTCCGGCGTCGCTGGTGCGGGTCTGGAACCGGTAGCGGGGCACCTCCACGGACATGACGTTCTGGAAGTCCATGGTGAGCTCCACGCTCTGCTTGGGGTACATGAGGGACTGCTCCAGCATCTCGGTGGACATGAGGGCGGCGGCCACGGTGAAGGAGCCGTGGGCCTCCATGAGGGCGGCCTCCACCTTCTTCCGCAGGGCCCGGTCCTCCCGGACCACGTCCAGGAAGCGCTTCATGAGCTCATCCCGCTTGTCTTTGAGGAGCTTGTGTCCCCGGCGGGCGGTCTTGAGCCGCCCCTTGAGCCGGGTGAGCTCCATCCGGGTGGGGTTCACGTTGATCGCAGGCATCTACCCACCCCCTTATGCTTCGGCGTCTTTCTTCGGGAGATACTTCTCGATGAATTCGGGCTTGATCCGCTTGAGCTCGCTCTTGGGCAGGATGCTCAGCAGCTCCCAGCCCAGGTCCAGGGTCTCCTGGATGGTGCGGTCCTCGTCGCTGCCCTGGTTCACATACCGCTTCTCGAACTCGTCGGCGAACTTGGCGTAGAGCAGGTCGGTGGGGGAGAGGGCGGCCTCGCCCAGGATGCTCATGAGCTCCTTGTTCTCCTTGCCGGTGGCATAGGCGGCGAAGAGCTGGTTCATGGTGCCCGCGTGGTCCTCCCGGGTCCGCCCTTCGCCGATGCCCTTGTCCTTCAGACGGGACAGGGAGGGCAGCACGTCCACCGGCGGCTCGATCCCCTTCCGGTAGAGCTCCCGGGACAGGATGATCTGTCCCTCGGTGATATAGCCGGTGAGGTCGGGGATGGGGTGGGTCTTGTCGTCCTCGGGCATGGTGAGGATGGGGATCAGGGTGATGGAGCCGGGCTTGCCCAGCTGCCGGCCCGCCCGCTCGTAGATGGTGGCCAGGTTGGTGTAGAGGTAGCCGGGGTAGCCCCGCCGGCCGGGGACCTCTTTCTTGGCGGCGGACACCTCCCGGAGGGCCTCGGCGTAGTTGGTGATGTCGGTGAGGATGACCAGCACGTGCATCCCCTTGTCAAAGGCCAGGTACTCCGCGGCGGTGAGGGCCATCCGGGGGGTGGCGATGCGCTCTACGGCGGGGTCGTTGGCCAGGTTGGTGAAGAGGACGGTGCGGTCGATGGCCCCGGTGCGCCGGAAGTCCTGGATGAAGAAGTCGGCCTCCTCGAAGGTGATGCCGATGGCGGCGAAGACCACGGCGAAGTTGCCGGCGTCGTCCCCCAGCACCCGGGCCTGCCGGGCGATCTGGGCGGCCAG